>CAYUVQ010000078.1:0-15524 GCA_964448175.1 uncultured Cellvibrionaceae bacterium
TTTGAGAGAGATGGTTATGACACAGCAATCCTATACCCCTCCTAAAGTCTGGAAATGGGAACCCAAAGCTGGTGGTGCATTCGCCAACATCAATCGGCCTGTTGCGGGCCCTACTCACGAGAAAGAGTTGCCCGTTGGTAAGCATCCGCTACAGCTTTATTCGCTAGCCACGCCCAATGGTATGAAAGCGGCCATCATGCTGGAAGAGCTGCTGGCGCTTGGTCACAGCGGCGCGGAATATGATGCGCACTTGATCCAAATTTCCGAGGGTGATCAGTTCAGCAGTGGCTTTGTTGAGGTAAATCCTAATTCAAAAATTCCCGCAATGGTGGATCAGAGTGTGACGCCGCGCCTGCGGATTTTTGAATCCGGTTCAATTCTGCTTTATCTCGCGGAAAAGTTTCAGGCATTTATTCCGCAGGCTATTGGGCCGCGCACCGAGTGTCTTTCCTGGCTGTTCTGGCAGGTGGGCAGCGGGCCGTTACTCGGCGGCGGTTTCGGTCATTTTTATGCTTATGCGCCGGAGAAAATCGAATACGCAATAAATCGTTACACGATGGAGGCCAAGCGTCAGCTGGATGTGCTTGACCGGCAATTGGCTCGCAATCTCTATGTGGCGGGCGATGAATATACCATCGCCGACATCGCGATCTGGCCATGGTACGGTGAGCTGGTTAACAACAAAGTCTATGAAGCCGCTGAGTTTCTCGAAGCTCACACATACAAAAATGTATTGCGCTGGGCGGACGATATTGCACAACGTCCGGCCGTGCAGCGTGGGCGCATGGTTAATCGCACCTGGGGCGAACCCCATGAGCAACTTCATGAGCGTCATGATGCATCCGATTTTGAAACGAAAACTCAGGATAAGCAATCAAAGGGAGAGTAACGTTTTTGTTATTCCTTGGCTTCGTGAAGATCAGTTTCTATGCACGTGTTTTACGAGGGACCGTATATTAAGTCTCGCGTATCAAAATATTGCTTGTCGGCATACCGTTAGCAAAATCTTGTTGATAAGCGTGTTGTGTGACTGAATATTTTTCGGGGGATTACATAACTAATAATGCGCCCGTCACAACGGGCGCAGCACCAACCTGCCGTAAGCAATGAAGCCACAGATGGCCGCCACAACAAGCCAGTAAATTATTGAATTGTAGTTTTTATCACCGGAATAAATATGTATTCCGCAGAAGATCAGCATCTCTATCGCAATACAAATTGCAGCGAGCGGCACGAGCATGACTGCGGGCTTATACAAAGCCGGGAGAACCAGAAACAGGCTGCACAGTATTTCAACTCCGCCCAACGTCAGCCAAGCACCGGGAGGGATAATTTTCAGTGACGGCATGGTTTGTTCGGCCGAATGTGAAAATTTCCATACTGCTCCCATAAGGGTATGCAAAGCGAGCAAGACCTGCAGAATCCACAAAAAAATGTTCATGAGGTAACTCCGTTGTTGTTAAGAATTTGGATGTCAAAGGTGTCCAGAATTTTCCTATCCATTACCACATCAATAGCGGTAATTTTCTGATCTTCTATGGAAAAGCAAAATGCGACCATGGTTTTTCCATTGATTCCCCAGGTGGCTCCGGCAACTCCATTTACGAGTGTAAGTTGAGCACCCGCAGCGCGACCAAAGAGGGTATCCGCCACATTCTGGGCACCACTGATCTTCGTGCTGAGCGCTGGTGCGCCCTTGGATTTGTTTGCCGTCGTAATTTTTATAGCGGTTTCGTCAGCGCGAAGAACAATATCCGGATGAAGCAATTTAATCAGTGCATCAAAATTGCCTTCTCTCGATGCGCGCAAAAACGCGGAAACAAGGGTGTGATGACGATCAGTATCATTATGCGGAGTCACAGCACCGCGCACACGTCGACGGGCACGGCTGGCCAGTTGTCTGGTTGCTGGTTCTGTGCGATCAATAATGGGAGCAATTTCTTCGAAGGGTAAATCAAACAGATCATGGAGCACAAAAGCGATACGCTCCGGGGGTGTGAGTGTGTCAAGGATTAGTAGTAGCGCGGGTCCCATCGAATCAGCGATAAAAAGTGCTGTGGCCGGATCTCCCGTTTCTTCATCGATAACATCGGATAACGCTTCATCAAGCGGTTCTTCCCTAGCCGACTTGCGTGCACGTAGTAGGTCAAGACAAATCCGTGCTACCACCGTTGTGAGCCAGCCGCCCAGGTTGTCAACTCTTTCCGCCCCAGATCGGTTAAGCCTCATCCAGGCTTCCTGAACGGCATCTTCGGCATCGCTGTTCGAGCCCAGCATTCGGTAGGCTAGGGAGTACAGGCGGCTGCGTGATTTTTCAAAACTTTTGGTTAACCAGTTGTTGTCATCCATCCAGCGTTTATTCCTCACAATTTCGGACTCTTTTGTGTCGTTACAGTAATGACGAATCGGCATGATGAAATGTGACAAGGTTTTCTAAAAAATCAAGTTGATGGAAGTAACTTACTGATATGTCGGGAAAATATTTTTATGCGGAATGCGGAATGCGGAATGCGGAATGCGGAAGGTAGAGAAGCCTATCTATAACAAAAAAACGGGGGAGTTTATTGAAACAATAAACTCCCCCGTTTGTTTTTCTGTATCACCTCAACAATATGTTGCGGTGATACAGCACTGCTTTTTTACTTACAACCCGGCGATGGTTGAGGTTGCCCAGTTCCGGTATACAGCACCGTTCGGGCTTTGATCAGCGCGTAACTTCAAGCCGATAGTCTGGTAAAGCTCGGATTGCGTTTTACCACCGATATCAACTACGCGACCGCCAGTGATGCCGGCACCCGCCACGAGCATTGGAACGTTGCTGTTGCCGTGGGAGTCAGCGTCGCCCATGTCGGATACTTGCGTCACGATGGTTGAGCCCATTACGCCGCGATCAATCAGCTTATCAAACAGGTATTTGGTTAATCCCTGCATGTAAACGATATCTTCGGTGTAAGCCAGAGGCATGTTGCCCTGATTGTGGTGCGACTGATGCGACTCACGACCCAGCACATCCAGGAAGTGAGTGTGCGCGTCGGTACCAAATGCAATAGACACAGAGGCGGTCAAATTACAGCTTAATGCCAGTGCAACGATATCCGCATGTAACTTGGCTGTTGCATCAAAACCGGTGACGGAGGTATTGCCCGGTTGCGGACAAGATCCGCCGGGATTTTCGCCACTGGTATCGATAGCGTCTTCAATCTCACGAATCGCGGTGAAGTGGTTGTCCAGTTTTTCCTTTTCGTGCTGGCCGAGCTTGGTGCGCAAGCTGTTTACCGCAGCGTAATGAAGGTCTACCACTGACTTACGTGGCGCAGTTCCACCACCGCCACCGCCACCACCACTGCCACCGGCAAAGAGCACATCCAGCGCAGCCTGTGGGCTGGTGATGGTAGGCCGCCCGTTGTAGCCCTCACGGCTCAAGGCGGATTCGGCAGTAGTACCAACGTTCAGGTATTTCACCGGATAGTTGGCGCTGATGGTCCGGCCCAAGTTAACGTCGAAGCTGTCATCGGACCAGCTGCCGTTGTTAAAACGGTGGAACATTACGCCGTGGCCCGCACCGCTCAAGGACGCATTGCGCAACAGCGCGATGCGGCTGTAGTGAGACTGCAGGGGTGCCGACTGAACTGGCAAAGTTCCACCGGTAGGGAACCACTTATCCGGATGACAACCGCCGCCGTTGAATACCAGACAGTGTTTGGTAGGGCCGCTTTGTGCTTCTGCGGTACGCGCCAGCATAACGCCTGCCAATACGCTCGAAGCCCTGATCAACCCCGCCGATATACCGGCATGCGAGACTACCCTGAGGAAATCTCTGCGTTCTTTGTCGAAGCAATTTTTATATCGCATGTTATTTACTCCAATTCGTTAACAAGGTGATGTCGTTGAAGGGGGCGCGCATTAGCGCGCCCACTCCTGCCGGTACATCACAGAATCCAATGCTGGAAGTTGCTCAAGCATGGCGCGCGGACCATTGGTGGTCAGTACATTGGTCAGGTTATTGATGTCGCAACGGTAAGCGTTTTCTTCCGCTTTGCTGATGCGTGCATAACCGACATCCCTTGTTGAATCGATCAGGAAGATTGAATGAACGCCTGAGCTGTAGCTCAAGAACTGAGTCGCCAGACAGCTTTGTGCAAGGCCGGAAACCATCGGATCTTCAACGATCGTACGTGCGAGTTCTTTACCGCCGTCAAACGTAATGGCGGGCGAGTGAATCACGCGATCCGGGTCGTTGAGGAACTGCAGCTGCGGGTAGGGCGAGAAGAACGTGCCTACCGCGTCGATCGCATTGCCTTTCAGGTCCACCGCACGAACACGGCCAAGTGCATCGTAGTTTTCCAGTGAACCACCCAGCGGGTTGATGATTTCGCCGTGACAGTTAGAACAGGTAGTACCTGAAGTAATGCGGTCGAAAATCATCCGTTGCGTGGTGTGTGGGTTCTCAAAGAACTCTCTGTCGCGGGCTGCCAGAGCTTCCCGGTCAAGGCTTACACCTGATGGTGGCTCAGGAATGTCCTGACACATCATCCGCCGACGCAGGGCTACCGCACGAGTTACCAGGTTGGCATCCACGTCGGTCGCATAACGTGACAGGAAGGCACCGGAAATCAGGATACCGCCGCGCTCACCGCTGCTCGCTCTGACGAAGCCGTCCGAATCGGCATTGCTACCGGAGTAAGGCATACCGTAGAGGTTTGCCAGACGCTGGTTAACGTGGGTGTAGCTCGGGTTGTAGATGGAAGCAAAGGTTGAGTTGCTATCCAGCATAGCGTGCGCAAAGTTCTTGCCCAGCTCCAGCTTCATGTCATTAGCCAGTACACCGAAATCAGCTACCCCAGCTTTGGTTTTGCGCTCGAGCTGGTCGATACCCAGCCAGCGGTTGACGAAGTCACCGAGCAGAACGCGCGTGTCAGGTGTATTGAGCAGACTTGCGGCATGTTGACGTACACCAGCTGCGGTATCCAGCTCACCGCGACCGGCGGCGGCCATCAGCGAACTGCTGGGCGTGGTTCCGGTGAAGGTGTAGGCGAGGTAAGTCGCCATCTCATAACCGGTCAGCTTGAATGCATTGCCATTGGCTTCACCCAGCTCTGAACGATACAGGAACTGCGGTGATGACAGCATAGCTGCCAGCGCGATTTCCATACCTTCTGCAGGTGTGCGGCCATCGGCAGTACCCTGGGCGACGGCCAGATAAGCGGTACGCTCATCGTTGGTCAGCGGACGACGGAAGATGCGCGGTGCAAGTGAATCAACCAGTGTTGTTGCACAGCTGTTGCTGGGGGTACAGGACAACACGTTGTTCCAACGGCTGGCCACATCTTCTGCAATACGCTCAGCGGTAGAGATATAGCTGGTGTAACGCGTCTTATCGACAACCAGTGTGGTGTTGCTGTTGAACGCACCCGCGATGAAGTCATCGGGCAGGCGAGAGATAACGTCCTGCGTGTAACCAACCAGATCACGCACCGAACGCTGGTATTCCTGTTTGGTCAGCAGACGCAGTGTACGTTGACCATAGGACGGACCGGTGTTCGGGCAGCTGAAGGTGGAAACCGGGTTATCCGGAATACCATCCGACGGCTTACGCCAGGTAAGGATATAAGCTTCGAGGTCGGCAGCACACTGGCCGGTACAGCTTTCGGGGCTGCCTTGTGGCATCCACATCTCGATGAACTCACGCAGCGTACGGTCCTGGTTGTCCTGGCTGTGGCGGTATACCGAACGGTTCGGGTTCAGTGGTGATATTACGTGGCCACCGGACGCCGTTCTCTCTCCATCCACACCGTGACAGGCGATACAGCTTTGTGAAACCCACAGGCTCTCACCGCGTGTTGCATCACCCTCAGAGCCATTGCCGGTGCTGCTGGAGTTGCCGGAGCTGCTGGTAACGGAGCTGGTGACAGAACTCGTCGAGGAACTGCTCATGTTGGAGCTGACACTGCTGCTGCTGTTGCCATTAGGGCTGGTGTAAACCAGGCTTACCGGTGCGCTGGCCACTGAAGGTACGCTGTCGCGATAGCTGATGACTTTGTAGTCGTAGCTGCCGTAGGAAGACAACAGATTCTCTTCAAACATTGAAGAGTTTGCTGGCAGGTTGCTCTGTGTAGTCCAGCGACCGTCTTCACCTTTACGGCGGATCAGGAAGCCGGTTTCGCTGCTGCTGACATCAGACCAGATCAACGAAGCATCCCCGGTGCTCTGGATTACATCACCCATCAAACCGACCGGCGCTTCAGGTGCTGCGGGCAGTGTAATAGCGGCAATGTTGGTGGGGTTGTCGCGGGTCAGGAACATCTTGAAGTAAACCGGTGTTTTCTCGCCGATCGATGCCAGACTGGCGACCGCACGCAAGGCTTCCACGCCGGCATTCAGCTCAAAATCAACACTGTTCACAATGATGGGACGACGCGGCGAAACACTGATGCTGGTATTGCTGTGTTTAACAATCGTTGCATCAAAGGTGATCCGGTTGCGCACCCCGTGCAGAATCAAATCGCCCGACAGGCTTTGTGTTGCTATGCCACCTACCGCCATTGATTCCAGAGTAGTCAGGTTCAATTGCGTGGTGAAATGCAAACTGGGCAGATAGTTGGATTCAAACAATAGGTTTTGCATACGCGTGTTGCGCGTTTCAATACCGGTTGAAACGCTGGCAAGCGGAATTGTCAGCGTTGCGCTGCCGCTGGCTGCAACGGTGCCTTGCATCTGCGTAAAGGTGTGTGCTTCCGCGTTATCGGTATTTTTTACCGTAACAAAATGGAAGCTGGACTTGGTTGCATCCAATAACCAACGTGCGGCAGTTGATGGAACACTGCTGCTGTTGTTTGACGTGCTGGAAGCTACGCTGCTGCTTGATACCATGTTGCCGGCACAGCTGGCGCCGTTAAGGGTAAAGTTCGCTGGTGCTTGGGAGCTGGCACCATTGATATTGAACCCAAAGCTGACTGAACCATTAGTCGCGATCTTGGCATTGTAGCCGGCGTCCGTAACGCACACAGAGTTGCCGGTAGTGGTAACTTGGCCATTCCACAAATTAGCGATGGTCTCGCCGCCCGTAAATGTCCAGCAGATCTCCCAGCCGTCAACAGCGGGGCCGTTATTGGTAAGGGACAAATTAATTTGCGCACCGCTTCCCCAGCTATTCGCCACGGTATAAGACGTTGAGCAAAGATTATTTTGTGCGACGGCGCTGCCGGAAACAGCCAGGCCGAGTGCCAGACCAAGAGGGGAGAGCATCGAGAGTTTAAGTAATTTTTTCATGATAGATCTCTTTAGCCTCCAATTAGCGCGCATCAAACACAAGCGCAAAATCCACCGGCACTGCCGCACTGATTGAGGTCAGGCTGGCAAGTGTGCGCAGGGTTTCTACACCTGCGGTCATATCAAACGTAGCGGCCCGAGTCAGGACTGGAGCTGTGCTTTGCACCATGACGCGCGAAGCAGAAAGCCGTTGCACGGACACATTGGCTGTGACGTTGGTGGTGACCCCGTGCAGATCCACGGCTGCAGTGATGCTGGTTTGTGTGCTTTGTCCAACAGCGAGTGAACCCAGCAAGGTAGCCGGTACATCCACAGTAATGGTGGCGGTGGGATGGTTGGCCGTCTCAAACAGGTGATCGCGCATGCGTTGATCACGAATAGCAAATCCGGTATCGACGCTGGCTAGGTCGATAGTCAGCGTAGCAACGCCGGCGTTATCGATTGTGCCGCTCAAGGTGCCAAACTTGTGAACTTCCACGTTATGCGTGTTTTTTGTGGTAACGAAGTTCAGATAAGAAACGGTGCTGTCCAGATCCCAGGCCGCATTAGTATTAACGGAGGAACTTGCTGAGCTGGATGCAACAGAAGAAACACTGGAAGAACTGGTCGCTACGGAAGAGGACGTGCTCACACCACAAGCGCTGCCTGAAACAGTAGGCACTTCTGCTTCTGCGCTGCCTTTACTGCCCTGGAAGCCAATCTCGACCGTTTGGTTCGGTTGAATGGTTGAGTTCCAGTTCAGGTTTGATGCGGTGTACGGGTTGGTGCCGGAATATTCCGCATTCCAGTTGCTGGTCAAACGATTATCACCGCTGTACTGCCAGTTAACACTCCAACCATTGATCGGGGTAGTTCCGGTATTGGTGATCCGGATCGCTGCTGTAAAGCCATTGTTCCACTGGTTTGTCACAACATACTGACAACCGGCGTATACCTGGGCCGAAAAAGCAACGCTGGCCAGGGAAAGTCCCAACAGGTACAGAGACCGGGCCAGCCTTCCCCTTCGGCGTGGGGTGATCGCAGAGGCTGTAATTCTACTCATGGTGTCTTCCTCTTAAGTGAATGCCGAGCAAGCTCGGCAAGGTCCGTCAACAGTCTGCGGTGGTTATTGCCTTTATGTGCCGCAGGGCAGTCGAAGGGTAAAAAGACTCGAAACAGCATCGATTCGAGCGGTTTAAAAAAATCGTTAAATCATGTTTCGCCATTAGCCAAGGAAATGGAGTCGGCGAGCATCGGTTGTTCTTCCTCGTGATGATGGGTGGATTTTTTTTCGGCGCAGAGAGAGCGAATGATGACGCAGCCGAGAACGCAAGCTGTGCACAGCAGGCCGAGGTTTACATACATGATCGTGCGCGATTCTTCTGCGGGATTCCACGGATGAGCAATGCCGAGGTAGCAGGCAAACAGCCACGCAAATGCAGAGATGGAGCCACACAATAGAACAAGAAGTTTTTCCACATTATCCAGGCCAAAGATGCTCCGGCTTGAAAAAATGGAGGAGCCAAAGATGCACGCGGTGCCGATCAGGCCGAGATAAATAAACATGATAAAGCTGTAGTCGAGCGTGAAGTTCCAGCCACGGGCAATACCGAGATAGCAGGCGAACAACCAGGAAACGGTAGACACACAGCCGGTGAGAATGACGAGCGTTTTCTCAATTTTGCTCAAACCCAGCACGCCGCGATCGGACGCAACGCGGGGAAAACTAAAATGATGCAGAACGATACCGTTAATCGTCAGCACCGCCACCACCGTGAACTTGGCCCAGATTTTTTGATTCAGAAAATATTCTTGTGGGCTTTCCAGATAGCCGACCAGCACCAGCGTCAATCCCGACGCCCACAACACGCCAAGCGCGATGGAAATAATTCCCGCCGCGCGTTTCAATTCCTTGATGTTGTACACCGACATTGGCTTACCGCCAGTTTTAGCTAACACGAGGTCTTGCATCAGCAGAATGCCCACGGCAACGCAGGCTGCGATCAGATGAACATAAACAATTAGGGTTTTCATTGGCTAGTCCGATTGTTTTAGTTGTTATGTGAACCAATCATCAACACTTATGTGAAAATGATTGCGCTAACATTTTTGTCTAACACACTGTTATTTAATGAAGAAAAACAGCAGTGGTAAATCAACGGTATGGCTGTTTTAGGGCAATAGAAAGCACTTGCGCCCCTAAACAGCACAAAAATATAAATGGCCAGTGAAGTTATAAAACGATAGGAATTATCGTTTTATTCGACTGCTTGCGATGAACGCTCGGGCTCTCACGGCACGGTAAAACTTTTTTAATTATGTTTGTTACTAGTAATTATATTTTTACCAATACCGAAGCTACTGCAGGCGGCTTCGGTTAATAATTGGTAGCGATACCATGCGAGGGATTTTACAAAAATTCCATTGGGAGTCCACACGTATTTCGGCGTTTTTAATTGAAATGACTCAAGAAACACACATTTTGGCGCGCAAATATATATTCCGCATCATTTAAAAATATTTGATTTAATGCCACAAAAATTTTCAGTGTCGCAAAAAACTATTTATAAATTTCAATTTGTAATTGAAAAGAGAATTTCTAATGTAGAAAGTGAATTTAAACGGGGTTTAAGTTTTTCACCTATGATTTTTTAGCAATTTTAAACGCTATAGCATAATTTTTTTCTTCATTAAAAAGGCCATAAAAGAAAATTTTCTTCCATAGCCTTAATGTTGGCGACCCAACTAAAAATGCATAGGTGCCGCTCCGTTAATTTCTACCTCGTATTGCAAACCAATCGCATCGGGGCTGCTTTCGGTGCTTTCAAAAGCGTTATAGAGATAAAGCGTGTTCGGCGTGTTAGCAACAACCAGAGTCACTTCTTCGTTAAGTGTGACATCCGTTGATCCCTGACCGTTAACCAGATCAACATAACGCACTGCACCAGATTGCGTGTTGCGAATACTTAAGGTCGCGGTGAAATTACTATCGCTCAAACCATTGCCAAGATTAATCACTCGCACATTCAGCGCACCGCTGGTCACGTTAAGGGGCGTTAAGTTGGCTCCACCATATAAAGGCGCGCGATCAGCCTTTACGCGATACCGTCCGCTGCCAAGCGAGGTAAGATTTGCATAAGCGCGAGATCTGAAGCTGCTGTTATGACGTGTGCTGAGAAAACGTGCTTGAGCTTTGGGGTGGTTGATGTCGAGATAGGCCATGCGTGCCCAGTAGCGCCCGATAACCCGTTGGGCTGAAACCGGCGCCGTCAAGCGAGCCAGCACATGCAGCGGAGTTTCATTGTTGCGTAAATGATTGCGCAGCAAATCCGGGACTGCCATTCTCCCAAGGCCGGGAAACTGATCCGGATTTTTGGTTAGGTAAGTCAAAAATGGCCAGGCCTGATAATAATTGCGCGTACTGACGATCTGCAGGTGTGACAGTGCGATATTAGCCTCAAGGTCAATAATAGTGTCCCGCTCGCGTTGGAGTCCTTTACGAATACGCACTGCTTCACATAGCGCGTCGGTGTTGTAAGTGTCGGCCACCCAGTTCGCGACCGTCTCCCACCAGGCACCGGTGCGGCCTTGATCGACCCAGGTGTAATCTGTGTACGTCAGGCTGTGGCCAAACTCGTGCACCGCCGTTTCCGGTCTGTTGATGGCGTTATCGCGGAACTCAATAAAGCTCAACCGATACTGAGCATCCGCACCCATAGCGCCACCGGCATTTAACGTGGTGGTCGAATAAAGGTTCATCTTGTAATAAGGACTGTTGTTTGAGTTGGCCGACAAACTGGTAGAACGGAAGCCCCACTCATTTACGAAACATTCATAAGCTGCTTCCAGATGCGACAATCCAAAAGCGACCTGACTGGACGGAACATTTGCCAGATTGCCTTGGCCACCATTCAATCCATTGCCGCCGTAATACGCACGAAAACGATCACTATCCATATATAAGGCATTGGAGGTGTTTACGTTAAAACGCGTGTATTCAGTGGTAATAGCACGGTAGGGAACTGGTCCGCCGGAGTTACCGGAGCTGCTCGAACTGGTGCTTGAGCTTGCATTGCCCGTGGGCGTGCCGAAAACACGCCATTCGAGAATCCCGGTGGACTGCTGAGTGTTCAGCATAGAAACGCGCAAACGGTTTGTCTCGATGTTATCCAGTTCGAGATCATTAAAGGTACTTTCCGCTACCGGCACATCACCGGCATATATCCAGCTGCTGCCATCCCAGTATTCAACATATGCCGTCGTCGGTACCAGAACACCGCCGCTGTCATCAAACCAATAGATCTGCGTGCGATCAAGGCGATACTGTTGCGGCCACTCATACTGCACCCATTGAATGGAGTTCGGGTTGTTCCAGTTGCCATAAGCGCCGCTGGATTTGTCATTGGAATTGGAGGGAGAGCTGTTGTCATTTACCGCGCTTAACGTTTCCCATGGCGATACGTAAGAGGTGCTGGTAACAGCGATAAGCGCAATATTGGTTCCTGCGTTAACCGCCGAACTGTTATGTGAAGAAGAAACGGAGTTGCTTGAAGACGTGGCACGGCTGCTGGCGGATGAGGATGTCGAGCTCACGTTATTGCCAGGCGTGCAGGCGGCACCGTTTATCTGCGGTGTTTCGACCGGCCCCCCATTGGTTATGCCCTGGATCCCAAACTCCACCGACTGGCCCGGCGCAATAACCCGATTCCAGCTGAGGTTGCTTGCGGTATAACTTCCACTAAGCTGCGTATTCCACGCATTAGTTACTGCATTATTCTGATAAGACCAGCTGACCTGCCAGCCATCAATTGCCGAGCTTGTTGTATTGGTAATACGAACCGCTGCGGTAAACCCCGCACCCCAGGTATTGGAAACCTGATAAGTGCATGCAGCAAAAGCATGTGGTGTAAACCATAGGGCACCGGCGACAGCACCGACGAGGCAAAACCGCCGCGGCCGAAAGAACATTAAATTTTTCATAGGAAAATCTCCACTACTGGGCAAGCCCGCAGTTTTAAAGAGTTGACTGAAGAAATGCTTTTAATTTTTATAGAGCACGGTCGAGCCGAGCGGAGCATTGCGAACAATAACAACTCCAGCACCGTGAAATGTGGCGGAGTGGGCAGAATCTAAAGCTTGCGCGTGAATCGTTGTGAAGTTGTGATGATGAGCAAGAGTTTAAGATTTTCTATCCTTACATGTTGAGGTAAAGGAATGTCAAAATAATTTTTTGTTTTGGTGGGTCTCTTAACATCACTGGTTAAAACTAACGCCTAGTGCGGGCAAGGTCGGCGAGATAATATCGATGATCGCGGAATCCGCTGTCGTCGATATTGAATACATTGACGGCGAGTGCTGCTTCAAAACACCAGTAGCCTGCATAGCCAAAATTATTCGTAATTTTATGGGTTTCGTAAAATCCTTGTTTAACGCAAGCCGGATACCATGCATCCATAAATTTGTTCATTAGTTCCGGTTGTTGTGCAGGTTCGGCATCGATTGCTTTTACCAATAATTCGTAGGGCTTCAGGTAGCGTATTAAAACTCCCCAAAGATTACTTCTTATCTTCCGGTGTACAGCTTTGCTGCGGTTGCTGATGAGCTTTAAAAGCTCAGGAAATTGCATGATTTCGGAGCCGTGAAATATCCCGCCTTCATTAGAAGTTCAAATAAATTACTCCTCAAAATCCACATATGTATATAGTTCACCGTTGATCAAGATCTTTTGCGTCAGGTTCCTGGGTGAGCCTGTAATTGTTAGTGAAAATGGAGCGTATAATTCTTCAAGGTCGCGCGGAAGTAACCCTTCTCTGGTCTGATACTTTAGAGGCCTGTCCTCAACTGGAATTGGTAATTCCACTTTGTTTTGTAAGACGCCTTCGCAAAGAGGTACCACCCACTTCCATATGCCATGCTCATCATGAGCAGGATCAATGTGTGTATAGATGAAATCGAGCAACGCTTTTGCCTCTCGTTTTAGTCGAACGACATCCACCTGTGTATAGTGGTAGGTCTCTGGGTCAAGTTTTACTAAATATTGCATAGTCTTCCTCTAAGGGAGCTCTCTTCCTGCGACAATTGGGTCAGCAAATGATGCTCTACCCGTAATTAAAAATCTGCAGACCTTCCGCCGATAAATGGCTGGGGTAGATATCGAGAGTGCGGGCAATGTCTTTGATTTCTTTGTCTTACAGATTACAGACGAAGGGCTCTTTCGGCTCTGTAGTGCTTAGTGCGTTGTTGTGATGACATTTATATCCTGCGTCGATTTAATTACTGAGTGATGAAGAGATGTAGCATTGAAATATTGGGTTTTTTCCTAGGCTAGGGCCGAATTTTATTCTTCCTCTACTATAATGGTGTTCAATTTGATTTCTTCTGATGACTTAGTGTTACCTCTTGCATCAGTTGATAGTATGACACCATTTCTAAGCTCGACCTTTCCATCCACCATTATATAACCTACTCCATCAATATTTATTCTGGACATGTCTTCTCTGAAATTATACCCCGCTATTTGAAGAGAAAAGCTATTAAATAAATCAGCGAGGGTTATGTTTTCATTGGATAGAATTAAGCTGATTTCATTTCCATTGGGTAGTTCAAAAAGAATAAATTTATCAAAGGCGGGAAGAATCGAATTATAATGGAAGACGCCATCCATATTGGATGAGGCTAATATTCCATTCATTTTTATAAATCTATCAGCGCCATCCTTTTTTATCTTGGATGCCGCAATTTTTATATTCTTAATATCGATCATCATCTATAGGATTTTCTTGCCGGCTGTCAGGCTCGGTAAAGGCAGTTCTACCGGTAATCAGAGTTTGTACACCACTGCCTGGCCGTACATAGCCATTTGGGTTGCGAGCAATTACGAATTCAAAACGGTGATTAGCTCTACTCCAATTACGCCGCGTTTAAAACGCCGTACTGTTACTGTGTTGCTAGAAATAGTTGCCAGTATCGGCTATTAAACGATTCAGTCTTAAAGACACACGTTGGCATCCTACAACGACAGGTCAGCAGGGTAGTACCAATGGTCTTTGAAAGAAGTGGTGTCTATCTTCAGAACATTAACTACAAGTGCTGCTTCCAGACTCCAATAGCCGAAATAAAAATCCCAATTACCTCCTTCAGCGTTTTCTTTGCTGTGGTTGTTATACCAGGCGGCCTGCCAACAATTTGAGTACCACTTCTTTAAGAAAGCCGTAACATGCTCGATCTGTTGGGACGGTGAGGCATCAAAAGCAGCCAACAGCGGACGATAGAGGTGTGGATAAATTAGGTTGGGCGCGATTATTTGGTTTTCATCGCCCAAATCAATGGCAATTCTGTCGAGGAGTGTATCTTCGCCCCGATTGCCAATGCAATTTAGAGCTTCCAGGCAATGATCCGATGGCTGTTGCGTTGCGACAATGAGAGAAAGCCACCAGAGCGTGTTGATGTATCGTGTGATGTAATGTACCTCTCCTGTCACGCTGTTTCCTGATAGTTTTTCAAACTGTCCACGATAAACCTGTTGCCGCGGTGGCAGAGTTGCTGCTTTTTCAAGATAGAGCTTTTTGGCTTCGAGCAACTCCGCGACTTTTGGCTTTAACGCATCCAGTGATTCACCAGCTGAATAGCAGGCAATGGCATACATTAATTTAAGTTCAAAAATATCATTCGCGACCAGAGTTTGTTCGTCTGGCAAAGGCATCGAACCGTCATCCAGTGTTTGGTAAAGCTTTTCTATTCCTTCTACATATTGAGGCAAAAGAGCATCAAAATATCCTTGTGATTTTCGTGAATCTCTCAACATCATAGCCTCAAATTTATTTTCTAGCGTGGACAAGATCGGCGGGATAATAGCGATGGTCGCGAAATCCGCTGTCGTCGATGTTGAATAAATTTACGACGAGTGCTGCTTCAAAACACCAGTAACCGGCATAGCCAAAATTATTAGTGATTTTGTGTGTTTCGTAAAATCCTTGTTTAACACAAGCTGGATACCATGCATCCATAAACTTGTTCATTAGCTCAGCTTGTTGTGCAGGTTCGGCATCGATCGCCTTTAGCAATAACTCGTAGGGCTTCGGGTATAGCAAAGCGTTTGCAATGGGGCGCTCCACATCACCAAGCTTGACGGCAATTCGGTCGAAGAGAATATCCAAGCCGGAGTTATCAACAAGCTGAAAAAGCTTTGTAAAATAACCCTCGTTGGCACCTGTGCTTACTGCGAAAGCGAGCCATGTAAAGATTTTTTTATAATTCGAAAAACTTAATCGTTCCCA
>CAYUVQ010000079.1:0-8584 GCA_964448175.1 uncultured Cellvibrionaceae bacterium
ACCGCCTCCAAACGCGAACAGACCTTAAATCAATATTCGGGATCGGCCACCGTGATTGGTGCGGGTGAGCTGGAATTTTCCGGTGACATTAATGATGTCGCCCGGCTGGTGCCGGGCTTTACGGTGGTTGATGCGGGGCCGCGCAATCCCAATTCCCTGATTGTTCGCGGGATGCGCGTGGCTCCCGTCGATGCAAATGATCTCGGCGGTGATGGTGGCAGCGTTGCCAGCTATGTGGATAACATTCCCATGCAGGGCTATTTCCTGCCGCCATCGTTCAGCCTGAAAGACCTGCAGCGGGTTGAAGTACTGCGCGGCCCTCAGGGTACACTTTATGGAAATGCCTCCATCAGCGGACTGGTTCGCTACATTACTGCCAAGCCGGATTTGACCAAAACCGCGTTGAATGCCGGTATAAAAATGTCTCAGACGGCCGAAAGTAATGATCTGAATTACGACACCGATGTTGTGGTAAACGCGCCGTTAGTTACCGATACCCTGGGCGTGCGGCTGATGCTCGGCAAAACTGAAAACCAGGGCTTTATTGACAATCCCTATCTGCTCAACGGCCCCCAAAAAGATATCAACGATGACGAAACACAGCAGGCTCGCCTGAGCGTGCTGTGGCAGGCCAATGAGGCGTTTTCTCTGGCCACCAGTTATCACTACCAGAAAACCGAAGTAGGAGACCGGCAGGCGGCGAATGAAAGTTTCACGGGCGATAAATACACCGCCTCCAGCCTTTATCTTCAGCCCATGGAAGGCGAGTTGCATTTGTTAAGTCTGGATGCGACTTACGAGTTCAGCTGGGCGAGTTTGTCCGCGAGTGCGAGCCGTTATGAATACGATATGGCACAGATCACGGATCAGACGGACAGCTTGCTACGCAGTGATTTTCTATATGACTACGAATGGTATTCACCTTACGATGATTTTTCTGCATTCACCGTTAACGATATGGCGGTCGACAAGGACAGTGTAGAGGTGCGTCTGGTTTCACCCGATGAGCAATCGCTGCGCTGGCTGGTTGGTGCGTTTTACAGCACGGATGATGCGATGCTGGAAGGCACTGATTATGCGCCCGGTTTTGCGGAATTCATGCAGCTTGATCGCTCCGACGCGATTGATGTTTATTATCTGCAAACGGAAGATCTGCGTGAGCGTTCCATTTACGCAGAAGTTGCCTATGACATCACCCCGCAATGGGAGGTGCTGTTAGGCGCACGCAGCTTTCATTATGAAGATGACTTCAGCTCCTGTTCCGCAGCACCGATCGCCTATGGGTTGGAAGGTACGGATCTGCAGGTGGATTGTCTTGACGGTCAGGACAAACACAACGGCAGCCTCGGTAAATTCAGCACCCGATATCAATTCACTCCCGAGCAAAATATTTACTTTACTGTTGCCGAAGGTTACCGCCGCGGCGGTGCCAACGCATTGCCTGTTACGGTTGAAGAAAAACGTAATTATTCTTCCGACAATTCCATTAATTATGAACTCGGTACCCACAGTTATTTCTTTGATAAGCGCCTGCGTGTCAGCGCATCGTTGTTCTATATTGATTGGGAGCATATTCAGGTTTTGGGACGTGTGGCGGATTATGGTGCAACACTGAACGCAAACGATGCACGCTCCAAGGGCGCAGAGTTAGAGGTTGCTGCTGATATTTCTGAACATTGGACGCTTTGGGGTGGTTTCTCTTACACCCAAGCGGAGTTGACAGAAGATGCCCTCGACTACAATGGTGAAGGGGAGAACATTTACGCCGGTGATCGCCTGCCGGGTTCGCCAGAGCAACAATGGAATCTCGGTGTTGATTACTCACAGTCTGTGAAAATCGGCCAATTGGATGCCAGCCTCAGTGTCGCGCGCACCGATGAAATTTATACGGCTTTGAATGACGAGTTGGCAACCTACTCACGCCTGACTGGACATACCACTGCGAATGCGCGTGCCTCTTTGAGTTTTGATCAATGGCGCGTTGGTGTATTTGTTAACAACATTGGCAACACGCGTGGAATAACCGGAAAACGCAATGCTTATCTGTTCGGTGAGCGCGGACAGTTTGAATACATTACGCGCCCGCGCACCATTGGTTTGTCGCTGCGTTATCAATATTGATTCAACCGTTTTCAATGTAAGTCGCTGTAATTTTAATCCAGGGTTTAGCTTTGCATAATGTGGGGAAGAGAGTCGCAGGCGGCCCATCTATTAAATGGATGGATGATCATTAACGAAACTTCGCGTGGGTAGGGAAAAACTATGGCAGCTGACAAAAAGAAAGCGAGTGATAGTAAGGGCAGTAGTAAAAGCAGTAAACAATTTAAAATTCAACCCGGGGCGGTGGCGGGAAATGGAGCGCCACCTTGCCCGCCGATTGATCCAGAAAATATTGTTGTACCCAAAGGCGGGCAGGTCATTCAGTTTTATGAACTCTCGCCAGCCTTCCCTAAAAAAATTAAAGGAAAACTTACAGCTGTGCCGTGGAAGCTGGTGCCGCAAGGATGCAAAAAGCCGGTCATTGAAAATATCGGTGTGGGTTTCCACGAAAACACCAGTAAGCTTGAGCGAGTGTTTGAACGCGCGATTCTGGTGATAAAAATCAATCAAACGGAAAAAACCGGTACTTGGCGTTTTGCTTTGGGGGGCATTGCGACAGACCTGGCGGACAGTGATCCGGATAACGATATTAAAGTCGAGTTAATTGACAATGGATTGACGATGCTGGTCTTCGTTCATGTTTTACCGGAGGAGTCCAGGGCTGAGATCGGTTTTCGTTTTGTAGCCTCTTTTACTCACTCAGATTCGGGCGTGGTAGACATCTATGCTTCACCGGACCCCGGCTTTGTTCCTGTAAGACCGGTAACCTGAGGTTATTGAAACGGGGAGCACCTTTGGTACTCCCCGTGGGTGTTCATAAGATCAACAAACGCTTTTTCGGTGCACAGCCGGTCAAACCACGGAAATCCGAACCATATCGGATTCATTCCGTTTTTAATCGTATTGTGAATATTGAATAATGCCGCCGCATTGTTTTTTGCCAAGGTGTGTACTAAGGCGGCGGTAAAGGTTGTTTCAATATTTTGGGGGTCAAGCTGTTCAAGTCGCTGCAAACTATCCAGCGCTTCGGTTATTTCTCCCAGGTGCGCATAAGCCTGAGCTCTATTTCTCAAATTCTCCGCGCTGTTACTGGTCCCCGATTTTTCAATCACGGCTCTATATGTCTGGTAAGACGCCTCAGTGCGTCCTCCAAGGTTCTCTGCATCAGCAATGTTCAGGAACAGTGTGACTTGATTCGGTGCAAATTGCGCGGCCCTTTTAAATAGCTCTTCCGCTTCGGAATAATTCTGGGAAAGCAAATTGGTTAGCCCCAGGTTTACCATATTGATGATGTCATCTTGTCGCTGCGCCAGCGTTTTTTCAAAAGCAGATTTTGCGAGTTCGAGATCGCCATCGAGTAATGCTATCTGCCCGTGAATGGTAAGCGCTTTATAAAAATTAGGCGCGAGATTCAGAGAATGCGTGAGATGCTCCTTAGCAAGTGTGGTATTGCCGGAATACCAATAGGCATTGGCCGCGTTAAAATAATTGTTGGCGGTTGGCTTGGTGCTGATAGCAGCGCGATAGAGCTTGGCTGCAGCGATGTAATCGTGCTGCTTCATCATCGTAAGTGCGTTCAGTTCATTCAATGTAGAGGTGCTGATGTCAGTACTTTTAAGCTTTTCGGCTATTTCGGCAGCCTCGTTCGGCTTATTACTTGCAATTTTTAGCTGATGCAGGTTGCTCAAATAAGTGAAATCATCCTGCTGCTGATAAGAAGATAAGAATTGGTTGAATCGGTCCAGATAGTGGTTGTCTCTGGTGGCGTGAAACAGGTCCAGCGCTACTTCGCGGTAAAGGGTCTGGGTGGCGGATAGATTACGGGTGCTGCTTCCGAGTTCATCCAGTTCATTCAATTGATCTGCGGAGGCACCGTTGCTTCTGTAGTCTCTGTTGACAGTGAGGAATTTCTGGTAATCCGATTCGCTGATTTTATAAGTTTCGGCCGAGAGTTTTTGCGAATATAAGGTTCCCACGTTGCGCTGAATGATAGCCGCAGCCGATGAATATTTATCAGCAAGTACATCCACGGTTTTGACGTTTACGACGCGCAGTCGTCCATCAGTTTTATCTTGAGTGAGGCGGGAGATCCGTACAGAGCAGGCTTCATTATTGCAATGCAGCTCCTGTGTAATCAGCTCATCCGCCGCCGTGGCCCGGAAGACCGTCTCGATATCATCATCGATATCCGCTACTTCGCTCTGCGGGACCAGATGGTAACCTTTTAGCTGAATCACACTCTGCTGCATTGCATCGTAGGCAGCGGCTTTGATTAATTCCTGTTGTGACTCATGCATGCCGTTCGCTGTCAGACGGGGCGGAATAACCGCGATATATTCAGGTGGTTTGGGTTGCAGCAACCAGACGCTGATGCCGATCAACGCAAGAATAACCACGGCACCGATGATAATGATCGACTTTTGCTGCTTAACAAAATTCGCCGAATCAGTTTTCGTCTGCTGCGCAACTGTGCTACCGGTATAACGGGTATCGAAAGTAGGATGCTCTGTTGTGACGTGAGTCGGCGCGACCGTATTTTCCGTGCGCAGCTTGCGCAGGCTCACCTGCTGTGGCGTCATCTCGGTATCGTTGGACCATTCCGGCGCATTGCTGATAAGCAGGCTTAATTTTTCAAATTGGTTGGCGACCCAATGGGTGTTGTCGGGTCGATTGGCCACGTTTTTAGAAAGCAGCTGTCCGAGCAGTTCGCAGATTTCGTTCGGCAAAGTCGGGTTATGTTTTGTCGGCGGTACGGGTGGATGCGAGATAATCCGCTGCATCAATTGCAATTTGTTGTCGGTTTCACCGAACGGGTGTGCGCCGCACAGCATCTGGTAGGCGAGGATGCCGAAGGAAAATAAATCGCTTTTAAAATCCAGCGGCTCACCCATAGCCTGCTCCGGTGACATGGACGCATAACTGCCGGCGACATGATCGGTGATGGTTGCGCTAAAGTCCTGGGATTTGGCAATACCCAGATCAGAAATCTTGGCGGCGTTGCGCTGGTTGATCAAAATATTTTCGGCTTTCAGATCGCGATGGATAATGCCGGAGTCGTGGGCCACCGCCAGCCCCTGGGCAATCTGCGTTAACCAGATCATGCGCTGCGCCATGGGTACCAATTGTTCGCGCAGTCGCGTCTGTAGATTCTGACCGTCCACGTACTCCATCACCAGCGCCAGCTGGTCCGGTGTTTCGATGAAGTCATAAATCTGGACGATGTTGGGATGATTCAGTTTGGCAAGTAATAAGGCTTCGCGTTTGAAGCGCTCGCGATAATGCGGTTCAAATAATTCAGTGCGCAGACATTTAATGGCGACTTGACGATCCAGCCGGGTATCCCGCGCAAGATAGACCAAACCCATCCCGCCCCGCCCGATACAGTCGAGGATGTCGTAATGTCCTATACGTGTCATCTCCTTGATATTGTGCGGGGAGGTGCTCATGCGGTTGAGGTGGTGGACATCAACGGCAGCTCAGTGGTGAGCTGTTCGCCTTTGTAAATCTTGAAGCGCTCGCAGCCAAAACGAATCTTGCCGCCGCGCCGTTCCAGCAGGCAATGCTGATCAGAGGAGTCCGGCAGGCAATCCGCCAGCTGTTTACGCGCGCGAAAGATATGAATATTCATATGGGTCACATCCAGGCCAAGCTCAGTGGCCAGCTGGTCCGCGTACACCCAGCCCTGACTTTTGGTATCCAGCCCCCGGGCGGCATCTTCAGCGCGATGACGGGCGAGTTGCAGCATGAGGTAATGATGGCTGCGCACGCCCAGGTCAATCGATTGTAGCGGGCTGAGTAGCTCCAGCTGGGTGGTTTCTTCATCAAGGCTGAGGTTAAACACAAACTCGAACTCATTGAGTTTCAGCACATTGCGCGTGCGGGCTTCGGTGGGACCGTAAACCTGTGCGCGTATAAACTGCCAGCGCAGATTATCAAACTGCAGAATATCGCCGGCCTGAATAGCTTCGCGCCGCTGGTCCTCCGTGGCGCTGCTCATCAACTCGGCGTACCACGCCTGATCCTGATGATCGAAGTACAGCGCCAGTTCGGGGGTCTGAGTGTCGGGCAACAAGTGATAGCGCTCCAGCAGAACGGGTTGTATCCGCGCGGGCATTTGCTCCACGGACATATCCAGAGGCCAGAGCATATCCGACGGCGGCGCAAGGTCAATCACTTTAAAACCCGGCTCACTCCGTTCCGCCATGTGAATGTGATCATTCACCTTTAATTCTGTCGCCTCACCTTGTCCCAGTTGCAGGTCGTTTACCCACGTACCGTTGAGACCGAGATTTTTGATGCACCAGCAGCGACCATTCCATTCGATGGCGGAATGCAGTTTGGAAATGTAAGGCTTATCCAGTTGGGTATCCACACTGGCAAGTCTGCCAAAGGTGTGATGCGGAGCCAGCGGAAAAAAGCTTTCCGCCGCGACATCAAATAAATAAGCCATAGGGTTGTGCTCGTGTCTTCATCTACAAATACGCAGGCAGCATATTGAAACTTATTGTGTGCGGATTTTATGGGAATTATCACGACCTTCAGATGGGTGGCCCTGTAATTCCCTGTAATGGGCAAATAATCGCGCAGGCCATAGATTGCCACAGGTTCGACCCGGTTTCACCCGTTAACCGTGTCGCCAGCAGTCCTGATGAGAATAATGACATGATCTATGAGCCTGAACCGTCTATAGATTCCGCACTGACAGACACCCGTGCAACCGCGCCCAAATTGTTTCACCAAAAACCGGTTGCCAAGGCGATTCATCCGTTCAACCAATCTGCCAATGCCAAATGGGTTCCCGTTAATAAAAGTTTTATTACGCTGACGCGCATCATTCTGAATGCTTCCCTGGAGCGTTTTGGGATAATCAATCTTGCGATCACGCTGCGCTGCGTGACCCAGCAGGGCTACCGGCACCTGATCCTGGTCAACGACCATCGCGATATTCAGATCGCTGCTGTTGGCCGGGTAGAAGAATTTATTATTTCTACCGAAATGCCCATGACGCCACCAGCAGAACGGCTGAATGCCTCCGAGGCGGTGACGTTTCCGGTGGATTTTCAAGGGCAACGCTTGGGCTATCTGGTAGCTCTGGTGCGTAATTCACGGGTTGACCCCGATGAGGCCAGCCCGACGGCGGATGACATAAAACGCGGTCTAGCGCAGGTGGCCGATGAAATGATCGGCGTTATCAAGCGTTACCAGACCCGTTATCGGGCCATTTATGTTTATGGCGACCAGTGTTACTGGATCGGCAACAGCTCGGCCCTGCGCCAACTGGATCAGCATATTACCCGCCTTGCGCAATCCGCCCAGCCGGTCCTGATTCGCGGCGACAAGGGCACCGGTAAAATTATTGCCGCCCGCGCCTTGCATTGTGAGCGCCATACCGAGATGGTGCCGTTTATTGAATCTTCCTGTCATGAATGGCAGGAAGATGCTGCCATCAGCATCCTCCAGGCGCTTCATGTTTATGCCAAAGGTGGCACTTTATTTCTGCGCAGTATCGACAGGCTGTCTGCCGCAAACCTGGAAGTTCTGCAGGAGTTTTGTACGCTGCACGCGCAGGATCGCGTGGCGAAAGGCTCCAGCGAATCGGTGGATATCATCTTCAGTCTCAGCCGTTATAACGCAGAGTTGTCGGAACCGCTGCAGCGCTGGCTGGCAAAGAACTCAATGGAATTGAGTTTGCCCGGCCTGGATGCGCGACAAGAAGATGTCCGTGATCTCACCCGCTTTTTTATTCGGGAATGTGCGCTGGGCAAAGAATTTGATTTAACGGAACGCGCCTGGGAGCTGCTGGAATCTCACCCCTGGGCGGATAATGTCGAAGGATTGAAACGCTTGATCGTGCATCTTTCTGTACGTGTAGAGCAACCACTGATAGATCAGGCCTTGCTGGGGTCTCTGTTGATGCGCTTCGAATGAAGCGCTTTTTTTTCACCGCAATGTCAGGTTAAAGAAAAAATACCTGACGTCCCTGTTACACACACCCGGCCACCGAAATCGGAAACGTAATAACAAATCGTGCTCCTTTACCCGGCTGCGACTCAACATTGATCTTGCCGCGCAACTTCTGTGTTACCAGGTTATACACAATAGATAATCCTAAACCGGAGCCGCCGGTTTTACGTGCTGTGGTAAAAAAAGGTTCAAAGATTTTATCCTGAATATCCTGCGCGATTCCGGCTCCATTATCGCTGTAACTCAGATGAACCTGATCTTCCTGAACCGCCACATGAAGATTGATTTCTCCTTGCTCCATATCACCAAAACCGTGGTGGATGCTGTTAGTGACAAGATTGGTAATAATCTGCGCGAGCGCGCCGGGATAACTGCAAAGGTGAACCGGTTGCTCACTGGTGCAGTGGCAGCTGAGCCTGTGCTGCTTAAGCAATGGCTGCAGGCTTTTGATGATAATCTGCAGGCAATCATACAGCTCAAATTCTTCTTCCTCGGATGAGGTTTGAATTGAACCGGTCAG
>CAYUVQ010000079.1:8684-15004 GCA_964448175.1 uncultured Cellvibrionaceae bacterium
TCCAGCCACTGCGTACGCTCCTTAACTTTTTCTTCGAGCTGTTCATTGCTTTGTTGCAATTGACGTTCGTAATTATTTCGCTGCTCGGCACCCAGTGCACGGCCATAAAGATTGGCCAGCGCGCTGAGGAACGCCACCTCTTTTTCGCTCCAGATGCGGGGCGGCCCTTGATGCTCACAGCAGATTATGCCGGTCATTATGCCGCGATGATGAACCGGCACATCCAGCATGGAGGTGATGCCCAGCGGCTGTAGATAGATATCACTGAGTTCGCGGGTGAGTTCATCGCTGCAAGCATCGTGCGCCATAATGGCCTGGTCCTGATCAAGTGCGGCGAAATAAACCGGGTAATCCTCCCGACATAACGCAAGTGTGTTCGGGCGTGAGTTGGCTGCATCAATCAGTAGCCGGCACTCCATCGTATGACGGTCATCCGACAGCAGCCAGATACTGGCCCGGCTCACCCTCAGTCCTTCAATGGCCGAATTGAGAATCAGAAAATTGGCCGCGTTGAGATCACCGTTGTCGATAACGGTAGATTTGGAAATCTGATGCAGGATGTTGTAATAGGTTTGCGGCATAGCGGCGAATTTAATCCGGAAGCTTACGGCGGATAACTTTAAACGCGTCGAATAAGGCAAATGCTGCATCTACCAGCCGGGGCTCAAATTGACTGCCACGGCGCTCGCGAACGTAGGTGCGGATGTCGGCTTCGTTCCAAGGCTTTTTGTATGAGCGCGCCGAACCGAGCGCATCAATAACATCGACGATGGCAACAATGCGGCCTTCCAGCGGGATGGCTTCACCGGCGAGCCCCTGAGGATAACCATTGCCATCCCAGTGTTCATGATGGGTGTGTGCAATACGGGCACCCATCTTCGCGATAATCTGAGTGGAGTTTTTGAGTAGCTCGTAACCAATGGTGGTGTGGGTTTTCATGATTTCCCACTCATCTGGATCGAGTCGGCCGGGTTTATGCAGGATATGTTCTGGAATGCCGATTTTGCCTACATCGTGCAGCGGCGATGCGTAACGCAGCGTCTCCGCGAACTCGTGGGACATGCCGATCTTTAACGCCATCAACTCGCACATCTGCGCGACCCGGCGTACATGGGAGCCGGTTTCCTTCGAGCGCTGTTCGATGGCATCGCCTAATATAAACAATAATTCTTTTTGCGTTTCCTGAATGGTTTCACGCGCTGCCAGGTTCTGAAAAATCAGCGTAATATTTGCTGCAAACAGTTTAATAATATCTTTTTGGATGGCGGAATCCGACCGACGAAAATCGGTGTATAAGACGCTTTCGGTGCGGGGGTTGGTATTGTAATAGCCGATAAAAACGCCGCCGTCGCTATAGGAGTTTTTCTGTTCCAGCGCGTCGAGAATTTTAGTGCGGATACTATCTGGAATGATCGAGGTATCCCAATTATCGTACAGTTCCACCGCGGCGCCCGTTGCGGCAAGTAGCTTCACTTCAAAATCGCCATAAAGATCTTCATGGCGGCTCACCAGATACATTTGGGTGGTATCGATGCCCAACAGTTGAATCATATGTTCCAGCACTGCATTGCCAAATTGGTGCAGCGTCTGGCTGAGCAAAACGGAGTCCGATGCGCTGATAACTTTACGCATGCCGTGCTGACTCGCTTCGATAGTGATAATGTCGCGGTACGAGCGAATGCAGGAATAGGTGCAGGTTTTCAGTTTGGTGTCGGTAACTTCCGTTTTGCTTTTGTAATCGTTGATATCGTAAGTCCGGATAACCGTTTCTTCCGGCGACGAGCCGGGCTGGCCGGTGCGCAGTACGATGCGCGTGGTGTGGTTCTCTAAGTCGTTGCGTATCTGGTGAATCAGTTTTAGGCCGGCATCATCCTGTTCCATCACCACATCAATAAAAGCCAGCGCGATGTCCGGATGGTCCTGAAACAGACGCAAGCCATCGGCAGCCGAGTGAGCGCTGAGGAACTCCAGCGGAATATCGTCGATACGCATATTCCCCAGTACCAGTTTGGTGACGGCATGAACCTGATGTTCGTCATCAATAATAGCCACTTTCCATGTGCGCAGCTGTTGGGGCAGCTGGTTGGAAGTGGTGTGCGCGACCATTTTTGGGGCTCTTTTGAGAAACTCCATTTTTTACGCTCTCACGGTAAATCATCAGTAGATGAAGTATAGAAGACTTCAATGTCATTGCTGGTCAATGCCTTATAACTTTTTGGCGATGCAATGATCTGACTTAACAACCGCTTTTTTTAATTAGCGGTTGATAAAGGTTTGTTAGACGCCAATACAGTTACAGCATTAGGACATAATGATCCGCCACGCCACCACATGGTTATAAAGATTTGCAAAGACAGGAGATGCCCGTGCTTACATCCAATCGCCTCGACGATCCCACCGCTCATCTGATTGTGCGCAATGCCACATTGCAGGATGTTCCTGCCATTGTTGCCTTGTCCGAACGAGTTTACCACCCGATGCAAATGGAAAGTTATACGCCGGCTGCCATCAGGGGTCAGATTAATAATTTTGCGCGGGGGCAGATTGTGGTGCTGGTGGGCGACAGTCTCGTTGGTTACTGTGCTACTTTCCGTATTGCTGAAAAAATTGCACTGCGGCCCCATACCTGGAACGAAATCACCGGTAATGGATATGCTTCACGGCATGATATTCACGGGGATTGGTTGTATGGAATGGAAGTCTGCATTGATGATAATTATCGTGGCTATCGCATCGGGCAGCGTTTGTATAACGAGCGTAAAAAAATATGTCAGTCACTCGGTCTGAAGGGGGTGGTATTTGCGGGGCGATTGCCAAACCTCGCCAAGCGCATAAAAAAAATGGGCACGGTTGAAAATTACATTGATCAGGTGGTGCATAAAAAAATCAAAGACCCGGTGTTGTCCTTTCAGCTGCGCAACGGTTTTGAAGTGATTGGTGTGATTAAAGATTATCTGCCCGAGGATAAACGTTCCATGGGTTATGCCGCGCATCTGGTGTGGCGCAATCCCAAAGTGCCGATGAAAGAAGAAGTGCCGGTCAAAAAATTTGGCGTATTCATGCCCGATGTGGTGCGCATCGCGACGGTGCAATTCATGTTGCGCAAAGTGAGTTCCTTCGGAGAATTTATTCAGCACATCGAATATTTTGTCGATGTGGTGGCAGATTATAAGAGTGACTTCGTTGTATTTCCGGAATTGTTTACGCTGCAGTTATTATCTATCGAGGATCAGGAGTTATCGCCTTCGGAATCCATGGAGGCGCTGACCAAATACACACCGCGTTTCAAAGAAGCGATGCGCAACATGGCGTTAAGTTACAACGTCAATATTATTGCCGGATCGCACCCGACCCGCGTCGACAATGGGCGAATTGAAAATATCAGTTATATCTTCCTGCGTGACGGTCGCATGTTTGAACAGCCCAAGATTCATCCGACACCCAATGAAGTTTATTGGTGGGATATTGAAGGTGGCAGTAGCTTGAACGCCATCGACACCGACTGCGGACCTATCGGCGTGCTGGTATGTTATGACTCGGAATTTCCGGAGCTGGCGCGTCATCTGGTGGATCAGGGTGTGCAGATCTTATTCGTGCCGTTTTGTACGGACGAGCGGCAGAGTTACCTGCGGGTGCGTTATTGCTGTCAGGCGCGGGCGGTGGAGAATCAGATCTATGTGGTGATGTCGGGCAACGTGGGCAACCTGCCGAATGTGGCCAATCTGGATATCCAATATTCGCAGAGCTGCATTCTTACGCCCTGCGATTTTCCCTTTGCCCGCGATGGTATCGCGGCCGATACCACGCCCAACGTGGAGATGGTCGCCTTCGCCGATCTCCGTCCTGAAACCCTGATCATGGCGCGCAACAGCGGTACGGTTCAGAACCTTAAAGACCGTCGCCACGATCTGTATCGCGTACAGTGGCGCGGCGACAAGAAGAGATAGAAAGCGGTGACGAAAAATTCTGCGGGTATCAGGACGCTACCGGCGTCTCCGGATGATTGCCCCATTCGGCCCAGGAGCCGTGGTAAGCGCGGATGTTAAAGCCCAACGCTTTACCCACGAGGTAAGTGAAGCCGGAACGATGGTGGCTCTGGCAGTGAGTCACGATGCGCTTGGCGTCGGTGATGCCTTGCCCAGCAAGGTACTCGCGGGCGTCATCGCGAATGCGCAGCCCCGCATCAGGATTCATCAGATTGGTCCATTCGCAGTTGATGGCACCGGGAATGTGCCCCAGCTTTTGAGTGCTGCCGCGCGTGCCGTGGTACTCCGCAGGGCTGCGTGCATCCCACACCACAAAATCGGCTTTATCCAGTTCGCACAGAATCTCGGGAATCTCGATTACCACTGCGGGGTCAAGGGTCACCGACACCTGGCTCGGCTTAACCGCTGGAATCTCTGTCGTGAGTGGCAGTTTTGAGGCCTTCCAGGCGTGGATGCCGCCGTTGAGGTAGGAGTAGCGTTTATGCCCGATGGCATCCAGGGTCCAGATAAACCGTCCCGCCCAGCCACCGCCTTCGTCGTCATACACAACCACGTGGGTGTCAGGTGTTAGGCCGAGAAATGAAAACAACCGGTTCAGCTGATCGACGCTGGCAATCCGGCCCGGCACCGGCGGCTGGTTGCTGAGCAACAACTGTGGCGGCACATGCACCGCACCATCAATATGGCCTTGTTGATAGGTCGCATCGCTGCTCAGATCCACCAGCAATAATTGATTCGGCTGCGTGATCAGTGCCGCGAGCTGAGTGGGTTCCAGCACAAAGGGTAATGAGGCCATGGATAAGCTCCTTAATCGAAAAGAATCCGGGTGTACGAGATCAGTCCTGATCCAGCGTGCTCAAGATGTAACGGTAACTGTCCATCCGCGTCTGGCTGATTTTGCCTTCCGTCAGCGCCTTCAAAATTGCGCAACCCGGTTCGTGGCGATGGCTGCAGTCGCGGAATTTACAGTGGCCGATGAAGGGCTGAAATTCGATAAAACCTTCCAGCACTTCATCCGCCTCCATGTGCCAGAGGCCAAATTCACGGATGCCGGGAGAGTCAATCAGATTGCCGCCACCGGGAAAGTGAAACAGCTGGGCATTGGTGGTGGTATGGCTGCCCTGTTGTCTTTCGGACAGCTCGCCCACGCGCAGGTTGCAGTCCGGCAGCAGCGCATTCACCAGAGAGGATTTGCCCACCCCAGACTGGCCCACAAACACACTGGTAAAATCCGCCAGATAGCGCGAGAGCTCTTCGAGGCCGGTGTTAGCTTTCGTGGATACCTTCAGCACCTGATAACCCAGGTCGCGGTAGGTCTGTTCGAGATAAGTAATTTTTTCGCGTGTGGCGTCATCAATGCGGTCCACCTTGTTGATCAGCAGCGCTGGTTCGATGCCGATGCCGTTGGCGGCGACGAGATAACGATCAATCAGATTCGCGTGAGGTTCGGGATAGGGGGCAACCACAATGATGATGCGGTCAATATTGGCCGCGATGGTTTTCATATCGCCATGAGGATCGGGCCGGCATAGCGCCGTCTCGCGCGGCAACACCGCCACGACCACGCCATAGGGATTGCCATCGCGCCACACTACGCGATCCCCTGTGACCAGCGAACCCAGATTACTGCGGAAGTGGCAGCGCTTATGCTCCCCCGCATGACTGCCCTCCGTCGCCTCCACCACAACCTGTGTACCGTAATGGGTAATCACCAATCCGTGCTGTTCCGGCCCCAGCTCACCCTCCGTTAAATGCTCATCTGCCTTGCTGTCGCGTCGCGCCGCGCGCGCGCTGCGCTCGGCCTGAATCTTTTCAATGCGCCAGGACTGGCGTCGGGTGAGTTTGCGTTTGCTCATCAGAGAGTTTCATTACCGGGTTGTGACGACAAGAGTGACCAGTTAATCTGGCCGGCAATTGTGCACTATCTTGGAAGGAAAAAACTATGCAAAACGAAAACAACCTGATCTGGATTGACCTTGAGATGACCGGTCTTGATCCAGACAAAGACGTCATTATCGAAATCGCGACCCTGATTACCGACGCCGATCTCAACATCCTCGCCGAAGGGCCCACCTACGCCGTTCATCAGCCGGACAGCATTCTTGCCACCATGGATGAGTGGAACACTAACCAGCACGGCAAATCCGGCCTGACCCAGCGCGTGCGCGACAGCAAGATCAGCCCCGCCCAGGCAGAGGCGGATACCATCGCCTTTCTGGAACAATGGGTGCCCAAAGGCAAATCACCCATCTGCGGCAATTCCATCTGTCAGGATCGCCGCTTCCTCGTGCGCGGCATGCCGCAACTCGAAGCCTACTTCCACTACCGCAACCT
>CAYUVQ010000080.1:0-14929 GCA_964448175.1 uncultured Cellvibrionaceae bacterium
TGCGGATTTTGCGGATTAGCGGGATCGTATTCAGCGTGCAGGCGGAAATCGAACAATGCGAATTCCAACTGGCGCACCATCTGCATGCCAGACTGAAAATTCTTTGCTGCGAGCATCTTATCGAGCAAATGTTGCGGCAGCGGTTCGGCGGTCTGATAGTGCGCTGAAATCAAAGGAATAGCGTCGGGTTCCCAACACCAGTTTTCGAGAAACTGACTGGGCAACTCTACTGCGTCCCACGCCACACCGTTGATGCCGCTCACCGCTGCGACATCAATCTGCGTCAGCATGTGATGCAAACCGTGGCCGAATTCGTGGAACAGAGTCGTTACTTCGTCATGCGTCAACAGCGACGGGGTGTCCCCCACTGGTGGAGTGAAATTACAGGTTAAAAAGGCCACAGGTAATTGAGTGCCTGTTTCGGTTTTCCGGCGCACGCGACAATCCGCCATCCAGGCACCGCCTCGTTTATGCTCACGGGCAAATAGATCGAGATAAAAACTCGCGATCTTTTCCCCGTTGTTAAACACATGGTAGAAGCGCACATCCGGATGCCACGAGTCAAACGCGGCAACTTGTACAATGTCGATGTTGTACAAGCGTTTAACCACCTCGAACATGCCGCTGATTGCGCGCTCTGCCGGGAAATAAGGACGCAATTCTTCCTGCGAAATCGCGTACTTTTCCACGCGCAGTTTTTCGCTGAAATATGTCATGTCCCAAGGCTGCAGGTCCACACAACCTTTGGTTATGGCAAATTCACGCAGCTCCTGAATATCACGCTCCGCCAGTGGCCGGGATTTTTGTGCGAGTTCATTCAAAAAGTCCAGAACCTGCTGTGGGGTTTCGGCCATTTTGGTTGCCAGTGAGCGCTCGGCGTAATTGTTGAAGCCAAGCAGTTGGGCGAGTTCGTGACGCAGCGCGAGCGTTTCGGTAATCAGCGCACTGTTATCCCATTCCGCCGCGCTGCTGCCATCCGCCTTCTTGCCATCCCCCGAAGCACGAGTGACATAAGCGGTATACATTTCCTCGCGCAATTCACGATTGTCGGCATACATCATTACCGCCAAATAGGATGGAAAATCCAGCGTTACCACATAACCGGGCAGTTGTTTCTGAGCTGCTGCCTGGGCCGCCTGGGCCAGCGCCGAATCAGGCAAGCCGGACAGCGCGTTTGCATCGGTAAAATGTTTGTACCACGCCTGGGTCGCATCCAGCACATTATTGGAAAACTGCGTGGAAAGCTCGGACAAACGCTTCTGGATTGCCCCGAAGCGCTGCTTCTGTTCGCCATCCAGCGCTACGCCGCCCAGCCTAAAATCGCGCAGCGCGTTATCCACTGCCTGCTTTTGCGCTTGTGTCAGCTGCGCATATTCCTCGCTTTCGGCGAGCTTCTGATAGGCGTTGTACAGTTCGGTGTTCTGACTAACTTCAGTGCCATACTCGGTCAACCGCGTCAGGCTGCTGGTGTAGGCGGTGCGCAGCGCGTCGTTATTACGTACGGCGTTGAGATGGCTCACAGGCGCCCACGCCTGATCAAGCAGATCACCCTGGGCTTCCAGGGGCGCGACCAGCGTTTCCCAGGTCGGTTGCTGGAGGCCTTTGAGCAGTTCCTGCAGATGCTTGCGATTTGCGTCAATCAGCTGGCTGATGGCCGGCTCTACATGTTCCGGCTGTATCGCGGAAAATGGCGGTAATTCGTGGGTTTCTAACAAAGGGTTGGACATAACGCAGACTCCAATCAATCGATCAGCTGAATCACTGTGCGGGATTCCGTATGATACACACATTGTTTACGACGTAGCCGGCTTGATAAACCTACAGCTCGCTGCTCGGCTCTCAACACTGACATTTCTTCCCGTGAGATTTTCCATGACTACACTTAAATCACTTTCCCTGCGCGCTCATCAGGGGCGCACACCCAAACTGGGTAACAAGGTGCTGGTTGATCCGACGGCCGTGGTTATCGGCCAGGTAGAGATCGGAGATGACTCTTCAATCTGGCCTTACGCCGTTGTGCGCGGTGATATGCACTCTATACGTATAGGCGCCCGCACCAGTATTCAAGACGGCTCTATCCTGCATATCACTCATGCCGGTCCGTTTAACCCGGATGGTTTTCCACTGGTGATTGGGGATGATGTTACTGTGGGCCATTCGGTGAATCTGCACGGTTGCACGATTGGCAATCGCGTACTGGTAGGTATAGGTTCGACGTTACTGGATGGTGTTGTGGTTGAAGACGATGTTGTCATTGGCGCAGGCACGCTCGTTCCACCCGGCAAACGGCTGGAAAGCGGTTATTTATATGTAGGTTCACCGTGTAAACAAGTGCGTCCGCTGAAAGATAGCGAGAAACAATTTTTTACATATTCTGCAAATAATTATGTCAAGCTGAAGGACATTCACTTGCGTGAGCTGTCTATGACGACAGACCAGTGAGCAGGATTCATGGGTCTGACTGGCGTATCGCAGGCGATTGTTACAGCCCTTGTTTATTAAGCCGTTACGCTCACCAATCCTGCAATTTTTATTGCGATCCCACCGAATGGATGGAGGCGTTATGTTACTCGCTCTGTTAAGAAAAAAAAGTTTAGCTGGACAAGTCCGGCAATTATTATCCGGCCTCTTTGCGCTTGCATCCGCTGCATTATTACTGACGGCCTGCGCCAGCGATCCTGTCTTACCTAAATCCGATCCAAAACTGATGGGCACCAATGCCGGCAGTTTTGATCATGTGCTGATGATTCCGGGGAGCAGTATTCCGGCCTTTTCAAAAATATTTATCGAAGACCCCACGGTCACATTCAATAAACATTGGTTGCAGGAATTTCGTGGAGATTACACTGAGCGCGATCTGGAGCGCATCACCACCAGCTATGGAAAAATGTTGAAGAAAGCCCTGAGCAAAGGAATGGTTGAGCAAACCAATGTAACGGTGGTCGAGAGTGCTGCTGAGGCGGATGTGATTTACCGTCCTTTACTGCGTGAATTAAATATTTACGCTCCGGATTTAACCATGCCAGGTCGCACCAAAAAATTCGTTTATGAAGTTGGTAATGCCACTTTTGACCTGACGCTGGTTCAGGCGGGCAACAACAAAGTAATCGCCCAGTTTATTGATCATCGCGAAACATCCGCCCATATGGGCAGCCATCTCGAGCGCACCAACCGGGTTAACAATGCCCGTCACTTCCGCAATCTGATGGAGCGCTGGACACGCAACCTGACCCACTATCTGATTGAAACCGGCACCGTAACGGCTAAATAATTATCCGCTTTTGACCTTGGATCGAGTCTCGTTCCAAGGTCTTTTTTATTCCCATTGTGTCAAAAACCCCTGGGTGGAAGTCAGCCATGTCTATCAGTACCCCGTACACTTTGCCTGTTATTGGTCAACCACAGACTCGCTTCGCGGTGAATAAAATTATCTGCATCGGCCGCAACTATGCCGAACATGCGCGGGAAATGGGCCATGATCCGCAACGCGAACCGCCATTCTTTTTCTTCAAACCGCAAAGTGCGCTGGCAGAATCGGGAGACGACTTTCTCTATCCCTGGTTCTCGCACAACGTGCATCACGAATTGGAATTGGTGATTGCACTGGGGCAAGGAGGTCATCAGGTTGCAGCGGAAGATGCACCGAGTTTGATTGGCGGTTTTGGGGTGGGGCTGGATATGACCTGCCGCGATGTACAGCAGCAGGCTAAACAGCAGGGCCGGCCCTGGGAGCTGGCGAAGGGCTTTGATGGTTCGGCGCCCTGCTCCGCGCTTCAACTAGGCGGTTATGAGGATCTGCAGAAGATGGGCCGGCTTTCGCTGACGCGCAATGGCAATCTGGTCCAAGAAGGTGACTGGCGCGAGATGGTATGGCCGGTAGCGGAGCTTATCGCAGAAGTATCGCGGTTTATTCGCCTCCAGGCAGGAGATCTGATTTTTACCGGCACACCGGCGGGCGTGGGACCGGTGGTGCCCGGAGATAAACTTGTCGCTAACCTGGAAGGCCTGGGAGAATGCTTGCGGGTGAATGTTGTCGCGGGCTAATGTGCTAGATTATCCCGTCCCCTAATCAGCGTGTTAAATAAGGAATCCTCATGTTGCTGACCAATCTGGAAGTTGTCCCCGGTCGTCGAGTTGTTGCGCATTACGGTTTGGTACAAGGCAGCACGGTGCGTGCGAAACACGTAGGACGTGATATTGCCGCTTCATTCAAAAATGTCTTTGGCGGTGAATTGAAAGGCTACACCGAGCTGCTCAATGACTCTCGCGAAGAAGCTATCGCGCGCATGGTGGCTCAGGCACAAGCCATGGGTGCCAATGCCATCATCAATATCCGCTTCGCCACCAGTTCAGTAGCCGTGGGTGCCGCAGAATTATTTGTTTACGGCAGCGCGGTGGAGCTGGAGTAACGCCATGGAAATATTTTTCGCCCAGTTTATCGGGCCCTTGGTCATTGCTGTGGTCTTGCTCACTGTGGGATTTTTTTCCGGCCGCTATCTTGAGAAAAAGCATTACGCCAGCATCATCGCCCGTGAAACCGCACCGGGGCAGGTGATGGTGTTTGCCGCACGCTTGCCACCGCCGGATTTGCCTGCCTCGGCAACGCAGCTGGTGAGCGGTTCCGTAGTGATCTCGGCGGATTATTTCAAACGCTTTGTCGCCAGCCTGCGGATGCTGATCGGCGGACGCCTGAATACCTATGAGTCCCTGCTTGATCGCGCGCGCCGCGAAGCGATCCTGCGTATGCGCGAAGAAGCCAAAACGCTCGGCGCGACGCAGATATTCAATGTCAAACTCGAAACGCTGTCTATCGGCGGACGCAACCCCAACAGCATCAGCTGCCTGGAAGTACTGGCGTACGGTACGGCCATTATTCCACGCCCCTAAATCCCATGCCGTAAGGACCGCTGCAATGCGCTACGAAAACCGCCAGCCACCGGAAGGAATCAACGTCGTTGAGCACGGTTGGGTGCGGGATTTTGTATTGCTGGTGGTAGGATTTTTTGCAGGGCTGTTTCTGTTGTGCTGGCTGTTGTTGCAACTCGTTGCCTGGACCGCGCGATGGACTCCGTTTTCCTGGGAACAAGCGCTCACCCAATCCTGGTCGCTGGAAGAAAATCCTGGTGCGCATCAACAATATCTGCAACAACTCACCCACCAACTTGCGCAGGCCGGCGGCCTCTCTCCTGAGTTTGCGTTACAAGTCCACTACAGCCAGGCCGACACCATCAACGCACTCGCCACCCTGGGTGGCAACATGGTGATATTTCAGGGTTTGGTGGATGCCGTAGACAGCGAACAGGGGCTGGCTTTTGTAATCGCTCATGAGATTGCGCATATACAGCATCGTCATCCGGTACAGGCGGTCGCACGAAGTTTGAGCGTAGGACTGTTAAGTGCAATGCTGTTTGGTCAGACTGATCTTGCTCACCTCGCAGGTATCGGCGGTAATGTTGCGTTATTAAATTATTCCCGTCAGCAGGAAGCAGAAGCGGATCGCTGGGCCTTGCAGGCGCTGTACCATCATTATGGTCATGTGGCGGGCGCGGATGATTTATTTCGCAAGCTCAAAGAAGATGATAAAAACCCCAAGTTACCGGAATGGATGTCAACACATCCTGATCTTGAGGCGCGGATTGCTAATCTGCATAAAATGGCAGTGGACAGTGGTTATGCGCTGGATGGGCCGCTGGTGCCGATAAGGTTTTCACAGCCAATCCAAAATTAAGCTTCTCTTCTGGATTAAAAAACATCACAACGAGGACGTTATGATACGCGTAAAATTCTTTACCGCTTTTTTCCTGCTGTTTTGTATCACCAGCGCTTTTGCCACCGAGCAGGACGCTGATGCCAAAGCCCGCGCGCTTTTAGAATTATTTTTTGAAGAGTCTGTATCCCTCAGCCCGATGTGGCAAACGGAACTGGGCCGGAAAACCAACTACGATAAATGGGATGATATAAGCCCCGAACAAAGCGCGATTTATCATCAACTGAGCAAAGATCAACTGGCGCGCCTGCAGAAGCTGGATAAGAACACTCTAAGCCCGGACAACCGGCTCAGTTATGAACTGCAACGCTATGAACTGGAGCAGGATATTGCCCGTTATCCGTGGCGCGATCACAACTATCCCGTGAATCAGATGTTTGGCCTGCACGCGGGAATACCTGCATTCCTCATCAACTCTCACAACATCACCAGCGTCGCAGATGCTGATGCCTACATCGCGCGACTCGTGGGCGTCGGCCCGCTTATTGATCAGCTGATCGCTAACCTCAAACGCCGTGCTGATAAAGGCATCCTTGCTCCGGCTTTTGTCTACCCCTACGTGCTGGACGACAGCCGTAACATCATCAAAGGCCAACCCTTCGATAACGGCAAAACCCTCAGTCCGCTGCTGGAAGATTTCACTCAGAAAATTGATTCACTGGAGTTGAGTGATAAACAACGCAAGCAATTACTCGCCAAAGCAAAACGGGCGTTACAGAAAACGGTAAAGCCGGCGTATCGGCGTTTGATTACTGCCGTAGAGGGTTTACAGACGCGTGCAGACGATCGTGATGGTGTGTGGAAGTTGCCGGACGGCGAAGCGTTTTATAACCAAGCCTTAGAGCGCATGACCACCACGGCGCTGGACGCCGATGAAATCCATCAAATTGGTCTCACAGAAGTGGCGCGCATCCACAAGGAAATGGAACAAATCATGAAGCGCGTAAATTTTGAAGGCGACCTGCAAAGCTTCTTTAAATTTATGCGGGAAGATCCGCAATTTTATTATCCGGACAGCGACGCAGGGCGCGAAAGCTATTTGCGGGATACACGCGCAATCATTGATGCCATGAGCAAACGTCTTCCCGAATTATTTGGCCATCTGCCGCAAGCCGATTTGATTGTTAAAGCCGTTGAACCCTTTCGCGAAAAATCTGCCGGCAAAGCATTTTACAGCGGCCCTGCGCCGGATGGCTCACGCCCCGGAACCTATTACGTGAACCTGTACGATATGAGCGGCGTGCCGCGTTATCAGATGGAAGCACTGGCTTATCATGAAGCTGTCCCCGGCCACCATATGCAGATTGCTATCGCACAGGAAATGAAAGATTTGCCGGCGTTTCGTCGTCACGGCGGTTATACCGCTTACATCGAAGGCTGGGGACTTTATGCAGAACTGGTGCCCAAAGGCATGGGTTTTTATACCGATCCTTATTCAGATTTCGGTCGTCTGTCGATGGAACTCTGGCGCGCGGTGCGCCTGGTTGTTGATACCGGTATTCACAGCAAAAAATGGACGCGCGAACAGGCTATTGATTATTTTGTGGCAAACAGTCCGATGAATCGTGCTGATGTCACACGGGAGATTGAGCGCTATATTGTCATGCCCGGCCAAGCCACCACCTACAAGATCGGCATGAATAAATTTGTGGAGTTACGCCAGAAAGCCCAACAGGAACTGGGCGATAAATTTGATTTACGCAAGTTTCATGACTTCGTCCTCGGCGGTGGCGCCTTACCGTTGATGGTCCTGGAGCGTCAGGTCGATGAATGGATTCGTGCACAAAAAACCACAGCAGACTAACGAACCATGCCTGATAAATCCTTATTGATCTCCGAGATCCGCGACATGATGGCGGAGTGCAATCTTTTCAACAGCCTCACCCCGCCGGAATTGCTGGCGGCGGCCCGCTACTTCAGCCTTAATAAGATCACCCAGGATAAAATTATCTTTAACGAAGGCGATGCCGGGACTTTTATGGGTATCATCAACAGCGGCAGTGTAGCGGTATACAAAGCTAACGCCGACGAAAAAAATATTCAGATCGCTACCCTGCCCAAAGGACAAAGTTTTGGCGAGATGGCCGTACTCGATGGCGAGCGTCGATCCGCCACCTGCGTTACCGCCAGCGAGTGTGTGTTGCTGTTGTTATCCAAAGATTCGCTGGAAAAAATGATGCAGGAAAATGCGAAAGTTGCGGCTAAGGTGATTCGCGCAATCGCTGTGGCATTGTCTCGTCGTTTGCGAATAGCGGCGGGAAAGCTGGTGAGCAATTAGTATTGGATCGTAATTTTTGGCACGTTAGTTGAGGACTTGCACGAACCGAAAAATCATTGTTTTATCTTCTATCAACGTTTATCGGAAGCTATCTTTCAACACCACAATGACCAGGATGACATTATGCCTCTCAAAAAACGCTATTCCCTCTCACAACAAGTAATCACGCATATCTTTGACGGCGAGGTAAGTGGTAACTCTTTCTCAGGATTTCATTCTGAGGCGCGGAAAAACGAGAAAAACAAGAAAATGATCATCCATGATATTAAAGGTGATCAAATGACGAACCGCCTGAATAATCGGCCTTATAAAGCTTGGATTAAGATAAATATCGACGGCAAGATGCTAGGACCCGTCGAAAAATCCATGTTCCCCAAAGATTGGAGCGAGAAGAATATTATTCGTTGGATGGAACAAGCATTGACCGATCATAAAGATAAGTGCCGACCGTCAAGAGAGGCCTGGACAACTCAACCCCGAGCGCTTCGCAGTACCGGCGTTGCTGGTCAACAGCTCTCGCGAATAAAGATCAGTAAGGTTTCCTGCACGGTGTTGTATCAGGATGGCAAGATCGCCTCAATTTATCCCGATGTCACCTGAGAACAAAAGGTTCATAAAACTTTAAAGGACTTTTAGTAAAAAAACCCAAGTAGATTACTCTACTTGGGTGTTCGCTTCTACTTGTAGTCGAACATTAGTGAATAGAAATTTTCTGGCTCATCCTGAAATTCAATACCAATCGCACAATTTCTCAGTTCATTAAGAGCCTTAACTTGATGATCTATTGATGGCAGGTTTTGCAGTCGACCCTCTACTTTGGCAAATCAAACACTAAAGCTCGTACCTTTTGATCACCCGCCACCAGCTCCAACACGTCCACACCATCCAGTTTCGCACCATCGCCGGGCCTGAGGGTTTCACCTTCTACCTTCAACTCACCATCAATCACATGAACGTAGTTTTTGCGTTTGTATGGATTTTCTAAACGCGCGCTGCCTTGCGGTTGCAGCAACAATTGGTAGAGGGAAGCATCCTGTTTGATCTTCAAACTGCCACCTTCACCATCCGGGCTGATCACCAGCGTTAAACCCTCGTTGCGGCCAAAATCTTTTTGCTGATAACCCGGTTCCTGGCCGTATACGTTCGGTTGAATCCAGATCTGCAGAAACTTCAGTCGGTTTGTCTTTGATGCATTGAATTCGCTGTGAGTAATGCCGCTGCCGGCGGACATCAACTGAAATTCCCCGGCGGGTAGCGTGGCGATATTACCTTCGCTATCGCGGTGTGCGATTTCACCTTCAAGTACGTAACTGATAATTTCCATATCGCTGTGGCCGTGGGTGGGGAAGCCGGCACCGGGGATGACTTCGTCATCGTTAATCACGCGCAGTGCGGAGTAGCCCATCTGCACAGGATCGTAGTAGTTGCCAAAAGAAAATGTATGACGGCTCTTCAACCAGTCGAACTGCGCCGCGCCGCGTGCTTCACTGCGTCTGATACTGATCATGATGGACCTCCACATTCTTGGAAAAGGAAGCGAAGGTTGTTCGCTTCCGGATGTTTTGTTACTTCAGCTTTTTTGCCAATGCCGCGCCAATGATGCCCAGCGGTACCCGCAGTACCAGTGATGACCATTGGTTACCCGGAGTGATGATGTCTTTGATTGCGCTCATGGTATTTGCTCCAAAAATTCTGTTGTAAAGGGTTGGTGACAAGACTTTCGTCGTCGTCCCTGTGGCGTGACGCTGTCATTGCCTCAGTGACGTCACTTTAGGCTTGCATCGCATCGCTTAAAAGCGGAACATTTTGAGTTCTCACTTCAAATATTTTGAACAACGCTCAGGAACCTTCCTTATGCACCACGCCATTACGCTGGATGCGCTTCGCGTACTTGATGCTATTGATCGAAAAGGTAGTTTTGGAGCCGCGGCCGAAATGCTGTTCAAGGTGCCGTCGGCCTTGTCTTATACGGTACAGAAGCTGGAATCTGAGCTTGGGATCAATCTATTTGATCGGTCAAAACAGCGGGCCCAGCTAACGGCCGCCGGACGTCTGTTACTGGAAGAAGGCCGGGCGCTGCTGCAGGCAACCAGCCGCTTGGAGCAAGCCGTCAAACAACTCGAGTCCGGCTGGGAAATGCAATTGCGCATCGCCAAGGACACCATTCTGCCCAACGCACCGCTACTGCGACTGCTCCCCGCGTTTCATCAACTGGATAAGCAGGTGACCATCGAGATCAGCGAAGAAGTGCTCGGGGGAAGCTGGGATGCACTCGTCAGTGGCCGTTGCGATCTGACGTTGGGGGTCGGCGGTGAATTTCCCAAAGGGTTGTTTGAGTACCGCCTGATGGGCGAAGTGGAATTCGTCTTCGCGGTCGCGCCGGATCACCCCTTAACCCGGCACAAAGGGCCGGTGGATGCCGCTGCGATCCGAGCGTTTACCACCATCGTTGCGGGCGATTCTTCATTGACCTCCCCGCTGCGCTCTAGCGGTCTGCTGGACAGCCGGCAGACGGTACGGGTGGCGAATATGGCCGCTAAGATTGATGCGCAGCGCCTGGGCGTAGGCGTAGGATTTCTGGGGCGGCATTTGATCGCGGACTTATTGGAGCGTGGTGAGCTGGTGGCGCTGCCGTGCAGTGTGCCGCGCCCGAATATGCCCCTGTATATGGCCTGGCGTAAGGACAACAGCGGCAAGGCTTTGGCGTGGTTTGTTGAGGCCTGCGAAAAAATAAATTGGTTTGCGTCGCAGGATTAGGGGGCGGGCCTTGTGTTGCGGGCAAGTTGTGCTTATGGTGGTTTTTATCAACCCAATAGCAACAAGTGTGATTGAATCATCTTAGGAAAAAATCCTCTGTCACCTCAGCAGTAACCGGCAGGGAGTTTGTTACAAAAGCGTTGAGTTAATTTCAATAAAATAAGAACAATTAAGCGCATTGGATAATAATAATATTGCGCATGTCGAGGGAGAATCTGATTATGCCGTTCACGTTCAGGGCGTTCATACACCTGTGTTTCTGGCTGTTAATTTTCACGATATACGGCTGCAGTGAAAAATCTGCGGTGCCTGACCAGGTTATTCAATACACTCCTGAAGTCATCAATCCCGATTACACGGGCGCCCTGATTGAACCGCAAACGGGAGCAATTTTTGTGTGGGGGAGCGATGGCGTTATCCGCCGCTCAATGGATGGTGCTGCGTGGGACTTTATCGCCACAGGAACCACCAAAACATTGAATAAAATCCGCGGGAATAGCGACACGCTTATTGCGGTTGGTGAACAGGGCACGGTGTTACGCTCCGCCAATCAAGGTCGCGCCTGGCAAAATATTTCCGTAGATACGGCCGCAAATTTAAAAATCCTGAATTACAGCGCGAAACATCAGCACTGGTTCGCGGCAGGTACCGAGGGGACCTTGCTGCGCTCCGATGATGGTGTGCAATGGCAGAAAATTGTATTGGGCAGAGGATTGGATATGCTCGATATAGAGGCTTTTTTTGTGTCACCTGAAACTCAGCGCCTGTTGATCGGCGGTTCACGCGGCCTGTATGGTTTTTCAGACGACGGCGGTGATAGCTGGCAGGTGATGCAGTTGGATCTCGATACGCCGCTCAGTCATTTTTATCACTTCAATAAAATCCTTATCGCTACCAGCGCTTACGGAAAAATTTTAATCTCCCGTGACGACGGCGACAGCTGGCAATTGATTGAGACCGATGGGCAGGCGTTCTTTAACAGCGGTGTCTTTGATATAGAACACAATGTCTTTGTACTGGTTTCTCACAACGGCAAAGTGTTGCGCACCGCTGACAATGCAGCAACCTGGCAGCTAATTGACGCACCCTTTCACGGCATTGCCAATTACTTTTCCAGCGTAACCTTTGATAAACATCAGAAGTCCTTAATGGCGTTTGGCCACTACGGAACACATCTCGTCTCGCGCGATGGCGGTTTATCCTGGGAGTCACAACCTCAACATACCTCTACACCTTTTGAAGATGTTGTCATCCTGCCGGATGCGCAAACCTATATTGGATTTGGTCGCGGCGGGTTGCTCGCTACCAGTAAAAATCGCGGTGTGCAGTGGCACAACCATCAGGCGCCGCTGGATATTTACTGGCGCACCGCCAAAGTGACTTCACGCGGCACCTGGTTGCTGGCGGGCGAGCTGGGTTACATGCTGCGTTCCACTGATCAGGGCAAACAGTGGCAGCTGCTGGATATGCCTTACACCAACCCTATGACGCCGCCGACGTTTCGCGCCATGATCGAAGAGCCGCAATCAACCGCACTCATCGCCGCCGGTCCTACGGGCACGATTGTGCGCTCGACCGATGACGGTGCCACTTGGCAGGAAGTGCATTACACGGAGTTCGATCAGGGTGAAGCCTTTACCGATTTATTAATTGATTCTATCCATCAGCATATCATCGCGGTGGAAGCTGACGGCCGACATTATCTTTCCAGAGACCAGGGCGCAACCTGGACTCCCTCGCGCATCAACACAGACCGAAAATTCTGGCATGGCAGTGTGTTAACCCGTGATCAGCACAGCGTGATTTTATTGAGTGGTCAGGCCGGCGTGGCCGCACTTAGCCGTGACGGTGGAGAAAGCTGGCAAGCAATCAGTATTGATCTCACCACCGATTTATTCGGTAGTTTTGCTGATCAGGTTTATCACCAATTATTTTTAATAGGCGCGCAGGGTACGCTGTTACGCTCACAGGATGACGGAAATTCCTGGCAGAACATTACCTTGCCAACACAAAGTGATTTACGCCGCATGACCATCGATCCAAAGACTAATGCGCTGCTTGTCTTCGGTGGCGATGGTGTAATACTTCGTTCCGATAATAAGGGTGATACCTGGCAACAAATAGAGAGCAGCACAACGCAGGAACTGCGCGAAGCCATAGTGGAGCCCGGTACACGTAATTTGCTGTTAACTGGCCGCGACGGAAAAATCATCCGTTCGCAGGATGGCGGCCTGACATGGGCAGCATTACCCACTCATACTGCCAGTCACTTTCGCAGCATGACGATGGATTCAAACCATGGTGCGCTGATAGCGGTGGGGGAACGGATTGTAAAGCTGACGCCGCAGAAATAAGGGTGCTGCCAAAGCGCTGTCCTCACGGTATTAACAATTATTTTATTCCTGGGAATACGCCGTTGAACTCACTCTCCTTCGCCGCAACGTTGAGGCAGCGTGAGTTGCAGACGAAGCCAGGTGATTTGGCTATCCGGTCTCTGAACTTTTATCAAGCTTGAGTGATTTAAACGCTTTAGGCGTGCATCCATATTCACCTTTAAATAATCGATTGAAGTAGGAAACATTGTTGTAGCCAACTGAATAAGCGACCTCACCAATATTTAATTCATGGTTTTCCGATAGCAGGCGCGCGGCTTCTGTTAAGCGCAGTTTGTTCAGATAGACATTAAAAGTAAGACCCGTCTCACGTTTTAAAATCTCATTTATTTTGGATTTGTTCATCCCCAGCTTCTGGATAACTGCTTCCATATCAAGTTCAGGATTTTGATATTCAGTTACCATAAATCCCAACAGTGCACTGCGCTCCTTATCCTTGTGTGGCTCGATGGATAGCTGTTGATAACCGATGAAGGAAATGTCCTTCTGCAGTCTCCCGCGAACATCGCTGGTCAGGGCTCGCGTATAACATTTCAGTGACCAGAAAATAAATACAATCCAGACCAGTACCAGTACAGCGGCACCTGCGGTCACCGCCATCCAGTTTCGGCCTTCCAATACCAGACTATCAATCGCCACATGGGATTTTGTATCCAACGGGCTTTGAACAGAATTTCCAATGGTCAGGGATGCGGTTTTTGCGAGGGAATAGTTACGGCTTGCAAGTGTGGCATGTTGCTTGAGCCACCACTCCGGTGTTTCAAGCTTGTTCAGATCAACTTCAATGTCTTTCCAGCTGCGGTCACAGGCAAAGTATGTGGATGGAATGCGATAACTGCGCAGGTCATCGAGAACGGTGACACCTTCATCAAAGGTATAAACTGTGAATGTCAGAATATTGGTCGGATTACATCTGATCCGGAGTCGCACCGTGTTGTAACGCGTGAGATCAACGTGTTGAAGGATGTCCTTTTCCTGCTGTACGAACCGAAGCGCGAAAGAAACGTAGGGATATTCCACGCCTTCTGCCAGTTGATAAGTGAAATCGATATTGTATGTTGATTCTGTTAACGAGTAGGTTGAATTCCCACCGTCATCCATATCTGAGCTGACAATGCCACGCCAGATAAGGCTGCTGGTGTCTCGTGGCAGCAGCATTGTCTGGTATTTACTTTGATAAAAACTTTGATAAATCACACCGCTGCTGCATAAAAGTATCAGCAGCAAGGCCAGAGCGAATTTACGATAAAACTCGAGCATGGAATCCCACGATTTATTGGAATAGTTTGACTTCAATGAGCTGAATTAGAATATAGAGATTCGTCATTTGCAAATTGTATTCCTGGCTATTCCATCCCGCTAGAGATTTTCCATACCTCTATTGATTAATCTGCCATTGACTTACATCCAGTTCATTATTCAGCTGCGTAACTTCTGCCTGCTCGCCGGCCAACTTCACTTTCACCCGTGCATCCTTTGTGTTGAATCCCCGCGGCAGTTTCAATTGCACTTGCGTTGTTCTGGGCAACAGATCCTTTGGTGCGGGCAGCGCGGGAATTTTCGCGCGTTGTATTTCATTACGCTGACCATCCTCTACGATCAATACACCTTCCGGTGTATCAAGGTGGCCGAGGCTGTGAACGGTTACAGTAAGCTGATTCCCTTTAAGGGTGACATCACCGCGACCGATACCGAGGTCCGGGCGTAATTCCACGGGTGCCGCTTTTTCAAGTA
>CAYUVQ010000081.1:0-8238 GCA_964448175.1 uncultured Cellvibrionaceae bacterium
GTCGCAGTTTGAGATACAAACAAGGGCGTCGGCGCAGTGGGCGTTAACCATGTACTCCACTGAATCGGCGATGATGTCCCGGGACGGAAGGCTGTAGAGCATGCCGTCGTGACCCATGGCGATGCCGTCGTCCACGGCAATGGTGTTGAACTCTTTCGCCACACCACCTACTTTTTCGATCTCCCGCGCTACCAGCTGGCCCAGATCTTTCAGGTGGACATGGCCTGGCACAAACTGGGTAAAGGAGTTGGCAATAGCAATGATGGGTTTATCAAAATCGCCGTCTTTCATGCCGGTGGCACGCCACAGCGCGCGCGCGCCCGCCATGTTACGGCCAGCGGTGGTAGTTTTAGAGCGGTATACAGGCATAGCCAACCTCGGTAGAAGCAATTTTCAATGTGATAAAAAGTCGTCAATCATAGCAGAAAAGCCCGCTGGAGACCCAGCGGGCGGTGGAGAAACCACCCCGGCGCGCCATGAGGCTCGCCTTTGAATTATGAGTTTAGGCGAGGTTTTTGATGAAGATCTTAGAGTTGCGCTGATAGTTATACAAACTTTGACGGGCTACCGGTAAGTCGTTGAGATTGCCCGGTGCGAAGCCGTGTTCAATGAACCAGTGAGCTGTCTGCGTCGTCAACAAAAAAAGCTGTTTGATGTGCTGTTTACGTGCCTGCTTCTCCATATATTCCATCAGACTTGCAGCCCGTCCACCCTTCCGGTACTCAGGATGGGTGGCAACACAGGCGAGTTCCGCCATATCGCCGTAGGGATACAATGCGGCGCAGGCGATGATAGTGCCATCTTTCACCATAATGCTGAATTTACTGATTTCGGTTTCCAGTATTTCCCGTGATCGGCGTACCAGAATCCCGTCATTTTCCAGCGGCGTGATCAATTCGATAATTCCACCCACATCATCGATTGTGGCTGTACGAAGCTGTTCATACTGCCCGGAATACACCATGGTTCCCAATCCGTCGCGCGTGAACAATTCCGTTAACAGCGCCCCATCTGTGGCATAGCTCACCAGTTGTGCGCGCGCCACGCCCTGCAGGCAGGCGAGATAACATGCACTCAATGCCTGGCGTTGATCAGGATGGATGTTTTGACCTTCCGTCTCAAGGAACGTATTGCATTCTTGCAATGACAGTTCCCGCATCATCTCACCTGTGCTGTTGATGACTCCGTCACCATCAATGAAGGCGATAAGTTTATCCGCCTTGATGGCCGTAGCCACATGGGTGGCTACGTCGCTGAACGACAAATTAAACACTTCACCCGTGGGTGAATAACCGAGTGGAGACAGCAAGGCTACTGCCCCGGAATCAAGCGCCGTTTGCAGCGGTTTGGTGTTGACTTTGCGCACCTTGCCGGTGTGTTGCAGGTCGACGCCGTCAATTACGCCGTGAGGCATGGCTACCGCAAAGTTGCCACTTAAAACCTGCATATGAGCACCGTGCATAGGCGAATTGGGGAGACCAGTGGAAAGCATCGCTTCCATCATAATCCGGGCTTCGCCCACGGCTTGAATGATGCAATTCAGACTTGCTCCATCGGTGATACGTAAATTGTTATGGAATTGGCTTTGGGTGCCGGCTAGCTCCAGGCGGGCGTCGACCTGCGGGCGCGCCCCATGTACCACCACGAGGCGTACCCCAAGACTGTTGAGCAGCGCAATGTCGTGGATGATGTTGCTGAAGTTGTCATGCTTAAGCGCTTCGCCGGGCAGCATCAATACGAAGGTCTTGCCCCGGTGTTTATTGATGTAAGGCGAAGAGTGGCGAAACCACTTTACGTAATCCTGGGTGTTAATCGGCACGATCTGTTCTCTTCCCAATAACAAATAAGACAAGCTTAGCGGTAAACGCCCGCAAACAGAAGACGGCGGTTACCCTTGCTCAGTCGAGACAAAATTTCTGGATTAAGCCACGAATAATACGGATGGCGGGTTCAATCTGTCGGGTATCGATAAATTCATCCGGCTGATGCGCCTGATTGATAGAGCCGGGTCCCAGCACCACGGTTTGCATGCCCAGCTGTTGCATAAAGGGTGCTTCGGTAGCAAAAGCCACGCTTTCGCTGTGCTTGCCGGTAAGTGCTTCGCAGGTTTTAATCAATTCAGAATGTTCATCTTCGGCGAAGGCATCTACCCCTTCAAACAATGAAGACAAAACAATATCGGTTCCTGTTGCCTCTGCGATGGGATTTAATCGCTGCTGAATAAGGTGGCGTATCTCATCATTATCCATGCCGGGCAACAGCCGCAGATCAAAATGCAATTCACACTCGCCGCAAATACGATTCGCTCCGTCACCACCGTGTATGCAGCCCAGGTTTAAGGTGGGTACCGCCACCGCAAAGCCAGGGTTGCGATAGCGCGACTGTAATTCGGTGCGCAGCGCAATCAATTCCGTCATCACCTGATTCATGCTCTCAAGCGCACTGTTGCCAAGGGCAGGGTTAGATGAGTGGCCACTGCTGCCTTGTACGCGGATAGCTTCCATCATAATGCCTTTGTGCATACGCACTGGTACCAGCTCTGTCGGCTCACCGATAACCGCATAGCGACCCTTCGGTGAGCCACTTGCCGCCAGCGCACGGGCGCCGCTCATGCTGCTCTCTTCGTCAGCGGTTGCAAGGATGATTACCGGGTGTTTCAGTGGCGTTTGCAGGAATGGCTTTATTGCTTCAATGACCACCGGAAAAAAACCTTTCATATCGGTGGCGCCGAGGCCAAAAAGTTTTCCGTCTTTTTCCGTGAGTGTGAAGGGATCAGTCTGCCAGTGGTGAGTATCGTAAGGCACGGTATCGCTATGGCCGGCTAACACCAGTCCTCCATCACCTTCGCCGAGGGTGGCGATCAGATTTGCTTTGCCTTTCTGGGGCTGCGGAAGAATTTGCGTGCGCATCCCTAAATCGTCCAGCCACGAGGCTAACAGCTCAATAATGGGCAGATTCGGCATGTCCCACTCGGGTACAGCACAACTCACCGAGGGAATTGCGACCAGCTGTTGCAATTGTTGTTGGTATTGCTTGGCACTAAAAGTCATAACGTATCCGGATCATCGTGGTGAGTGAAGAATTCCTATCATACTCCAGATAAGAATGGATAAGGTCGGCAATGTTCCAGACGAGAGGGAAGCCGTTCAGTAGACGCTCTAAATCAATAAAGCTATGCTTCGATTTTACGTCACGCTTCGCGGAGAATAATTTTGGACGACGTACCAATTAATAATATCGTGATCGTCGGTGGTGGTACCGCCGGCTGGATGGCTGCCGCAAGTCTGGCACGCTTTTTTGAGAAAAAAACTTCCAATATTGTTTTGATCGAATCGGAGCAGATCGGCACTGTCGGCGTCGGCGAAGCGACGATACCCGGCATTCGCGCGTTTAATTATTCGCTCGGTATTGATGAGGTGGATTTTATCAGGAAGACGAACGCTACCTTTAAATTAGGTATCGAATTTCGCAACTGGTACCAAAAAGACACATCTTTCTTTCATCCGTTTGCAGCCTATGGTCTGCCCATAAATGGAGTGGAGTTTCACCATTACGTTGCCCGAATGCGCGCTGCAGGTGAAGCGATTGATATGGCCGACTACAGTTTTTCTATTCAACTGGCCCGTCGTGGAGGTTTTGCGCAGCCTCATGAAAAACCACCCACACCGCTGGCCGATTATGGTTACGCTTATCATTTTGATGCGGCTCGTTATGCGGCTTACCTGCGTCATTACGCGGAGGCGCGCGGCGTTGTCCGCAGGGAAGGAAAGGTAGCATCTGTCAATTTAAATACGAGTAATGGTTTTGTTGAGTCGGTCACGCTTGAGGATGGGACACATATAGCAGGCCAGTTATTTATTGATTGTTCCGGTTTTCGCGGTTTATTGATTGAAGAAGCATTGCACACTGGCTATGACGATTGGCGTTGCTGGCTACCGTGTGATCGGGCAGTGGCGGTACAAAGTGAACTCGTTGGCGATCCCGCACCTTACACGCGCACAATAGCGCACGAGGGCGGATGGCAATGGCGAATTCCGCTGCAGCATCGTCAGGGAAACGGTTACGTTTATTCGAGTCGCTTTGTTAGCGATGAGCAAGCGCGGCAGACACTGCTTGATAATCTCGATGGTGCGCCGCTAAGACAGCCACGGCAGTTTGATTTTGTAAGTGGACGGCGAAAGAAAATCTGGAACAAGAATTGTTTTGCGCTGGGCCTTGCCTCGGGTTTTCTGGAGCCATTGGAATCCACCAGCATTTCATTGATTCAAACCGGCATCAGCAAATTGTTACAGTTTTTTCCCGATGCCAGTTTTAATGAACATGATATTGCGGAAGTCAATCGCATGCATCATCACGAATTTGAGCGCATACGGGACTTTCTTATTCTCCACTACAAAGCGACTGCGCGCGAAGATACGGCATTCTGGCGCTTCTGCCGGGATATGCCAGTGCCGGATTCCCTTGCTCATAAGATGCACGTTTTTGAAAGTCGTGGGCACGTGGTGATGTATGATCCCGAGGCTTTTGAAAAAGAAAGTTGGGTGACCATGTATTGGGGGTTTCATCGTCATTCCCGTCGCTATGATGAGCGGGCCGATAACATTCCTCTTGAAGAACTGAAAAATCAATTGGCCAGGATTCGCAAGATGATCCAGGTGGCTGCGGATCAGGCAATGAGTCATGGTGATTTTATCGCGCGCCATTGCGCTGCTGAACAGCTTGCAGACTGATTGCACAATTACTTACATTTCTACAAAAAAATACCGCTGCTGTCTTGCGACAAGCAGCGGCCGTCGGTGAAAAAAGAGCGCCGCGCTTGCATGGCGCTCTTGATTCGTTTTCTAGAAAGTTACCCGCGCACCCAAAGCCCAGCGTGCTTCGTAAATATTCTGGAAGGCTTTCTGGTCTTTATACGCCAGATAAGTTTGCTGGTACTCCTCGTTGATATTCGATCCGTTAATGTACAGATCAAGGTTATCCGTAACCGTCCAGGTAACGTTCAAATCCAGTTGGCCGTAGTCGTCCTGATACAGCGGCTGCTTTCCAATCGCAGTAGTACCCTGAGTTATCAGGCGCGCTGACCGAAAGTTGTAAGCCAGACGAGCGGACAAAAACTCGTTTTCAAACCAACCGACGATGTTGTATGTGTCGCGGGAGTTATTGGGAAAGGGAAGCTCGTCTCCCAGATGATCGGTAGTATCTTGCGAACTGTCGGAGAAGGTATAGTTAACATCAAAACCGAAGTGGGAGATAAATCCATCGGTGAGGTCAGCAAATGCTATTTTTGCTGCGAGCTCCACGCCCTTCACCTTTCCGCCTGATCCTTGCACTGGCGCGGTGAATTCATAAGGGCCGCGGAAGATTCCATCTGCATCTGCCTCATCAACCCAAACAGACCCGCCGGTGACAAAGCTGTCGATTTCGATATGAAATAAAGCTGCACTCAAGGAAGATGCATTACCGAGATACCATTCGGCTGAGAGATCAATATTTTCGCCGCGAGTCGGATCAAGCTCCGGGTTTCCAGCCAGTGAGCCGTTGCTGATGCGCATACAGTTACAGTCTTCGTTAAAGACACGGCCTACTGATTTAGCGCCGCCCCAATCCAACAGATTCAACGGTTGCATGGTTTTGCCATAAGCAAAGCGGAGTTTCACATCGTCCGTAACGTCATACGCGAGATTAAGTGTTGGAAGAACATCGGTGTAGCTGCGCAGTGTGACTTCATCGCCCGCATCGTAGTTGACGCCAGAGTGAGGCACTGCATCACCGGTAACGTTCTGAATAATGGTCAAATCCGTTTCAACAACTTTTACACCGAGGTTCCCGGTGAGGTTTCCGGTGGCGAAATGAATTTGTGTAAAGTAGCTGAATTCATCCAGTGTTACGCCGTAGCTTTGACCTGGCTGGTTAAACTTGGTCTGCGGTCCGAACACTTTTTCCTGATAAGCGAGGGTATTATCCAGCTCGCGCGGATCAACTGCCCACACGCCGGGAATACCTTTGGCTGGACCAAAATCGTCTACCCATACAACATTGTTCCACTGATCGATGCGGGTGGGCGGGAGCAATGTATAGCCCATGAAATTTTCCCGTTGATCGACAACAACGCCGTTTACTACCACGTCATATAAAACGCGATCGCCGTTTTCATCAACTTCGTATTCTCCCTGGATTAAATCCGGATCACATTCTGGCGTTCCGGCAAACTGATCAACCGCTTTCCACTGCGCGGCGCAACCTGTTTCGGGAAAATTTCCAAAGTAGGAAAAAACGTTGTGATCAATTTTTCGTTCGCTTTGACGGAGACCGAAATCAATCGCCGTGATAAAAGGCGTCTGATCAAATGTGTACTTCCATTTTGTGCTGAAGGTATTCATGGTGGCGTTATCATCAGTATTATTTTCTGATGACATGGCACCAATGTGATATGAATCTTTGCTGGCCATGTAATCAGCCACAGTCATCATTCCCTGACCGCCATTTACCATTTGATCGAAGCCACCGAACACGGGGTGTTTACCCGACGCGTCGTAGGTGATGCGGAACTGGTCATCTTCAATTCCACCGGGAGAAAAGTCGGCAGCGCAGCCGCCCAGCTCACCAATCACTTCCTGCTCGGGACCACAATAGATTGAATCACCGGGCATCAAACCGCCTGGTCCCGTCACGAGAGTACCTTGGTCGATACTCAGCATATCGCCCTCGACATAGCCGTGACGCATGCTGGCCGTTGCATCAGCGCGCGTAACGCGCACTTGGCCGCTCAGCGGTCCGCCATTGTCAAAGTTCAATTCAATACTGCCGTTCTTGGATTCTTCTTCATTGAAGTTAACTTGAGAGAACGACTGAAGCCGATAAGGACGAGCGCTGAAAGCATTAACGGTTCTCCAGGTTGCTCCATCTTCATCAACAAATTCAGGGCCGATAAAATCCTGTGCGTAAGCGTAATCGGAAAACGTTTGCCAGCGGTTATTGTGAGAGAAGCCTGCGCGACGGTTATAGCGCTCCTGCTTGCTGTAAAAGTAATCGGCGATCAACTCGACGCTATCCGTCAGTTGCGCCTGGAAAGATACATTCACACCATCGCGCGTGCGCTCTTCTTCTTTATGAAAAGCGGCGAAACCTTGCGGCATGACATGATGGATATCCGCATCAATCGCCGGTGTGCCCCACGTGTGGTTGTCATTGGCCGCACCGATACCGCCATTTTCAGACGTATCAAAGTAACCGTTGTAATCTGTGGCGAGATTTTTTTCGGTGGTGACAGCACTGACCAGGAAGCCGAGAGTCTCGTTCTGCCAACCGATTAAGCCACTGATGGTCGGGTCAAACTCTTTGCTGAAAGAACCATAGTCACCTTCAGCCGTACCAGAAAAAGTCCAGCCCTCATCCAGATCAAAGGGGCGGCGGGTTTTTAAATCGACAGTGCCCGAAATACCAAGCGTGCTGAGTGAGGCGAGGGGAGATTTATAAACGTCCGCACCAGAGAATAGCTGTGAAGGAAGATCGCCAAAATCGGCGCCAGCGGTATCGATCGTTGTCGCGCTCAAAAATGTTTCGCCATTTAATGATGTCGCGACATTGCTTAACCCGCGGATTTGCACCGGGCCACCTTCACCTGCGGTGCGCTCTACCTGAATACCGGGAATCCGCTGAAGTGAATCAGAGATGGTAACGTCAGGTAATTTGCCGATGTCTTCGGCGGAGATTGCATCAACGACGGAAGGTGCATTGCGTTTGGTGTTTACCGCGTTTTGCTGCGAGGCGTAAACGCCTGTTACCACCACCTCTTCCACCATATTTTCCTGCGCTTGCACGTAGATGGATCCTAATAAGCAGGAAGAAATGCTGGATGCAAGTAATGTCTTCCGGAACGCCCTCTTTTGAGCTTCCATAGGTGTCTCCTCATTTATGTTTGTTTTTAAGTCGAAGTCAGGTGCGACGTGTGTTTGAGCCTCTCCCGCACTTTCATGCGCCATACTGCCGGCTTCCAGGGTTATGGTTGAGCCGGTGCAGGTTTGCGTGAAAACGCCGATTCACACCTGTGATACTTTTAAACCCTCGCGGACAACGTTGTCAATCCGGCGGTAAAATAATGGCGGATATCTCTTCATTAGTAAATTAATAATAAGATCCAGAAGAGGCTTAAGTTTATGATAAATAATGATTTTTTTATTTATCTGCTCGATAAAAAATGTTGTAAAGATTTTGACAACGTTGTTTATCGTGCCGAAA
>CAYUVQ010000081.1:8338-11082 GCA_964448175.1 uncultured Cellvibrionaceae bacterium
CGGTTTTTGGCGTCTGCAACCTTGTCTTGAGTGACGCGACTGAGGAAGTACACCCCAAGAATGGTGACTATGATGGCCACAACAACAGCGATTAGGGTGCTTTCCAGAAAACTGAATCTGATTCCTGAATCTTTAAAAACGTGGGTTAATCCCTTGAGGATGGTCACCATTGAGATCAGGAAGCCAACCGCGAACATATAAAAGGGGATGTAGCGTTTGGCATTGGCGAAAGGGTCATCGGTATTAAGGATGAGGTATTGCACCGAGCGAAAGATCCAAAAGGCAATAAAACCGGCGATGACGGGCGAGATAACCCAGCTGGAAACAATCGACGTCACTGCACTCCAATCCACGGCATCAACCGAAATACCTACGGCGGCAAAGCCGATAATGGCGCCCACGATTGAATGGGTGGTGGACACCGGCCATCCGAGAATGCTGGCGATCAGCAGCCAGACCCCGGCAGCGAGTAGCGCCGAAAGCATGCCATATACCAGTAATTCCGGTGTATCGCTCATCGTGGCCGGGTCGACGATACCGCTGCGAATGGTGGCGGTTACTTCTCCGCCGGCGAGATAGGCGCCCAGAAACTCAAAGATCATGGCGATGACGATCGCTTGCTTCATGGTCAAAGCGCGGGAGCCGACGGAGGTGCCCATGGCATTGGCAACGTCATTGGCCCCGATCCCCCAGGCCATGAAGACGCCAAAGACACAGGCGAGAATAAGCAAGATGTGGCCGTATTCAGCAATCACGGTCATGATGTGTATTCCTCAAAGATAAAAAATCGACGGCTAGCGCGCCAGCAACAATTGCAAACGTCCACCCACATCGTGGGCGCGGTTAGAAAGGTCACCAATCCAGTCGATCACGCTGTAAAGGAACATCACGTCGATGGGTGGCAAATCAGCCTCGAGACGGAAAAGCGATGAGCGCATGGTAATTTCCAGGTCATCCGCTTTTCGTTCAAGTACATCGAGCTCTTGAATCATCTTTTCAGTTACCGCCAGTTCACGGCCGCTGAAGCCAGCTTCCAGCAAACTATCCAATGCATTGATCGCCGTCAGGGCCTGCTCCGCCGTGCGCACGCCGGATTGCACAAACTCAAGGGTCTGCGCATGCATGCTGGGCGGGATGCTCATCCGCCGACCGAGCATGATCCCCGCGATGTCTTTGGCGCGATTGGCGATGCGGTCTTGCATGGTGAGCAATTCGAGCAGATCGGTGCGGGGAACGGGAAGGAAGAGACTTTTGGGGAGGTGCAGGCGCAGTTGCTGTTTTAAGTCGTCGGCCTGGTTTTCAAACTCGGTAATGCGTTTTTGTACTTCTTCAGCTTTATTCCAATCGTTGGCAATTACGGCCTCGAAGAAGTGGACTAGCTCGGCGGCGGCCTTGACCGCGACGGCCATATGATCTTGCATGGGTTTGATCGGCGAACGGCCAAACAGGTTGGAGAAAGGATTGGCAATGGGCATGTCGATTGTCCCCTTCTGATAAGTGCCTTCAAGCTGGAGCCCGAAAAATGTGTGCGCAGTATAAAAACATCGGTTGGCCAGGTCACGCGGGATTTTTACTAATTTATGACACAAAGCGGCTGTTTTTTGTGGTTGAGTCTGCTAAAGCCCTGGCGGCCGGTGTCTCCTGCGGACAAGAGCGACTACAATCCATCCAATAGAATCCGATGTCCGATATGGCGGGCATTGTCATCGCTCCCAATACAGGAATTGCCTCTCCATGAATCATCCTGCGGTTTTTGAAGGTGTGCTGGATCTGCGTCGCCTGGTGACTGACCTGGTTGCAGATGGTCACCTGAAGCAGACGGATGCCAATATGCTGCTGGGCACCACTCGCTCCCGCGAGCAGGCCATGATGCATCCGCTCAGTTACATTGCCAGTCAAAACTTTGATGATCTCAAGCGTCCCGCCAAAACGCTGGATGGCGATGTGCTGACCGCGTGGCTCGCGGAGAAGGCGCAGATGTCGGTGGTGCATATAGATCCGCTCAAGATTGACGTACCGAAAGTGACGGAAGTCATGTCCTATGCCTTTGCCAAGCGCCACGGCATTCTCTGCGTTCAGGTAACCGCCGATCATGTGATCATCGCGTGTACCCAACCGTTTATCACGGGGTGGGAGCCGCAGATCGAGCATGTTGCGCGCAAAACCGTTAAACGCGTCATGGCCAATCCCACTGATATCGAGCGGCACACGGTGGAGTTCTATACCCTGGCGCGCTCCGTAAGCCGGGCCAGTGGCGGACCATCAGCCTCGGCCGTGACCAACTTCGAACAGCTGGTGGATCTCGGCACGGCCACCGACCCGGATGCCAACGACCAGCACATCGTCAAGATCGTGGACTGGCTGCTGCAATACGCCTACGACCAGCGGGCCAGCGATATTCACATTGAGCCACGGCGTGAGGTGGGGCGCATCCGGTTTCGTATCGACGGCGTGCTGCACAATGTGTATGAGTTGCCTATTAATGTGGCGACGGCGGTGACCAGCCGCTTTAAAGTGCTGGCGCGGATGAATATCGCGGAGAAACGCAAACCTCAGGACGGCCGCATCAAAACCCGGCGCTCCGATGAAAGTGAGGTTGAGCTGCGGATGTCTACGCTGCCCACGGCCTTTGGTGAAAAGCTGGTGATGCGGATCTTTGATCCGGACGTGCTGTTGCGCAGTTTTACTGACCTGGGTCTGGTGGGCGAGGATTACAATCGCTGGCGCTCCATGCTTGACCGTCC
>CAYUVQ010000081.1:11182-14583 GCA_964448175.1 uncultured Cellvibrionaceae bacterium
GTGCATACCAACGATGCGCCATCCACTGTCGCGCGGTTGCTGGACCTGGGAATTCCTTCATACCTGATCAATGCCACATTGCTGGGGGTGATGGCTCAGCGGCTGGTGCGCACTCTCTGCCCTCACTGCAAGGAAGAAGGCCAGATATCGGCGGACGACTGGCAGCAGCTGGTAGCGCCCTGGAAGGTAAATGTGCCCGCCAAGATCTACCGTCCGGGTGGCTGTCTGGAATGTCGCGATACCGGGTACCTGGGGCGGCAGGGGCTGTATGAAATCCTGCCGTTGTCGGAGTCGATCAAGGAAAAGATTACCAGCGACTGTAACTTGCAGGAGTTGCGCCGACAGGCAATGAAAGAAGGGATGCGCACCTTGCGGTTGTCCGGTGCGCAGAAAGTTGCCGCAGGATTGACGACGGTGGAAGAAGTGATGAGGGTGGCTCCACCGCCGGAAAAAGCGTGAATGTGGGTTGCGGCGGTTAAACCACCACCAGCTTAACGCCCACAAACAGCAGCATGATGGCCAGCGCGGGACGCAGATAGCAATCAGCTACGCGATTGGCGAGGTGGCTGCCCAGGTAAATACCGGGGAGCGAACCGATCAGCAGGTTAATCAGCAGGGGCCAATCCACGTTGCCCAGTCCCGCGTGGCCCAATCCCGCCACCAGTGTCAGTGGCACGGCATGCGCAATCTCGGTGCCAACCAGGCGCACGGTGGGTAATAAAGGATAGAGCAGAAACAGGGCCACAGTACCCAGTGCGCCGGCACCGATAGAGGTAATGGTCACCACTACTCCCAGAATCACACCGGTTATCACTGTCGCTACTATCTGTTGGTGAGGGTTCAGGCGGGTCAGCCAGATATCATTACGCTGGCTGTAGCTCAGCAGCTTTTGCTTAAAGACGATAGCCAGAGCCGTCAGCACCAGCGCGTACCCCAAAGTGACCTTGATAAAAGCGTCCACACTGCTGGTATCAAATCCCCCATAACGCAGCACGCCCAGCGTAATCAAGGCTGCCGGCACACTGCCCAGCGACAGCCACCCGGTCAGGCGCCAGTTGATATTGCCTTTCTTATGATGAACGTGGATGCCGCCTGCTTTAGTAATAGCGGCATAGAGCAGATCCGTGCCGACGGCACTGGTAGGCGTGACGCCAAAATGGAGCAGGATGGGCGTCATCAAGGAGCCTCCGCCGACGCCGGTCAAGCCCACAATAAAGCCAACAATCAAACCGGCAATAACAAACGCGTACTGGAAATCCATAACAACCTTAGGCGGGACGGAGGAAAAGAAGGCGAAGGCTATCAGCAACATCTCAATAATCAAAATAGCTAATAGTTAGCTCGCTAGAAGAAAAAAGAATAATTGAGATCTTCTGGCTTGCGCTTTTATCAAGTGTCGCTATAGTCAACAACTAATGGCTCTGTGACTTGAATGCCAGATACATCAATTCTCTGTTGCCACTTTGCCAAGCGCAGGTATTATTCCGGCAGGCAGCACAGGAAATGCCTAAACGGTAATGCGTTACCACATTTACAATAATCTTGAGGAAATACCATGGAATATTTTTTAGGTGCCTATAAAAAGTACGCTGACTTCACGGGTCGCGCACGACGTAAAGAGTTTTGGATGTTTGTGCTCTTTTACTTCATCTTCAGCATCGTGCTGGGTATTATCGACGGCATTATTGGAGTACAACTCCTGGGCCTGTTGTTCTCGCTGGGCTCGCTGATCCCTTCCTTGGCCATCGGCGCCCGCCGCCTGCATGACACTGGCCGCAGTGGCTGGTGGCAATTGCTCTACCTTATTCCCTTGATCGGCCTGATCATCATGATTGTGTTCCTGGTGCAGGACAGTCAGGCGGACAATGAATATGGACCGAATCCTAAATCCATGTAATCGGGTTTTATAGCTTCTCTTACAGCCGGCACCCGCCGGCTGTTTCGTTTCTGCCTCTCCTTTTGTTGTTGGTATTAGCGTTCTTGAGCCTACCGACACTCCCGCGCCAAAAATCTGTTTTTGTTAAATATATCTTATAAATAATAATTTATCGGTGTAGCCTCTGTGATGCAGTCGCCGGCATCCGGACCGGTGTGGATATTTCATCTCAATAACAATAACGGTGACCAATCATGAAATTATTTCGTCTGCTGGCGGCAGCCGGCTTGTGTGTTTCCAGTCAGTTTTCTCTCAGCGACACCATCATCAAAGGTGCGGATATCAGTTGGCTTTCGGAGATGGAGCAAAATGGCTATCGCTTTTACAACGATGCCGGCGTGCAGCAGGATGTGTTGCAAACCCTCAAGCAGCATGACATGAGCGCGGTGCGTTTGCGGGTGTGGGTGAATCCTCCCGGTGGGTATTACAACGGCTTGGATGATGTCATCGCCAAAGCCAATCGTGCCAAGGCGGCGGGCATGAAGATCATGATCGATTTTCATTACAGCGATAACTGGGCCGACCCGGGCCAGCAGAACAAGCCGGCGGCTTGGGCCAACCTGAATTTTCAATCGTTGATGGATACGCTATGGGCTTATACGCGTAACAGTTTAATTACATTGCGCGACGCGGGCATTACGCCGGACTGGGTGCAGGTGGGTAACGAAACCAATAACGGCATGTTATGGCCCGACGGGCAGGCATCGAGCAACATGCGCAATTACGCCTGGCTGACAGCGACGGGGTATAACGCGGTGAAGGATGTGTTTCCCGCTACGCCGGTCATCGTGCATCTTGCCAACTGCCACGACAACGCCAACTTCCGCTGGATATTTGACGGGCTGAGTGACAACGGGGGCAAGTTCGACATCATCGGCGCTTCGTCATATCCGCTGCATGCAACCAACCACAGTTGGCAATCCGCCAACGCGGCGTGTTTGAATAATCTTAACGATATGGTTTCGCGCTACGGTGCGCCGGTGATGATTACAGAAGTCGGAGTGCCCTGGGATCATCCGGAAGCGAAAACGATTGTTACGGATGTAGTAAATAAAGTTCGCTCCGTTAATAACGGCATGGGCAAAGGGATTTTCTATTGGGAGCCGCAGGCATACGGTGGCTGGAAAGGTTATACCCTGGGTGCGTTTGATAATAATGGCCGACCCACTACAGCACTTGATGCATTTCTTGATCCTAATGGCAGTGCGAATGGTGCCGCACGTTTGCAATCACGCCACAGTGGAAAATGCATTGATGTACCCGGTGCAAGTCAGTCGAACGGTGCCGGTTTAATTCAGTACACCTGTCATACCAATGCGAATCAACAGTGGGTGATGGAAAATGTATCGGGTAATTACTGGCGGTTGAAGGCAGCTCACAGTGGTAAATGTATGGACATCGCGAGTGCAAGTACGGCAAACAGCGTGCGCGTTGTGCAGGCGAATTGCAGTAACAGTAATCGGCA
>CAYUVQ010000082.1:0-14499 GCA_964448175.1 uncultured Cellvibrionaceae bacterium
CCAAAAAAAAACGAGATTATTTCTGATGCGGCAATATTGTTGTCGGATTACGCCGCTGCGCGGCTAATCCGACCTACAGTCCATTTGATTCGACAACGGCAGATGGAATAAAAATGCTTGCGATCCGGCTGAATAAATGGACTGCTTTTTGCTGCATAAACAGCAGCATAAATTCCGGGGCATAAACTGCTACAAGTGATGCCAAACGCTGTAAGAGCGAAAACGTTATTGCAAGGTTTACAACGGTGATTCCGCGCAATTTCCCGTTAACATGGAGACATTTATGAACAGTGTATTTATCGATCCACGTACAAAATATGCTAAGCCTGAATTTCCCTCCGAACAACAATCTATCCCCGGCACCGAAGGTGAAATGAATCCTCAGGCTGACCATGGAGAAAAAAGTTATCTTGGCAATAAAAAACTCAACGGTGCTGTTGCCATTATTACTGGCGGGGATAGCGGTATAGGTCGTGCAATCGCCGTAGCTTATGCACGTGAAGGTGCTCATGTCGCATTTACTTATCTGGAAGAAGATAAAGATGCGCAGGAAACAGAACGTCTGGTGAAAGCGTGCGGCGTGGAAGTCATGTCTATTAAAATGAATCAGACTGACCGAAAAGCCTGTGAGGATGTGATCGACAGCTGTGTAAAACGTTTCGGCCGACTGGATATTCTGATCAATAACGCTGCCTTCCAAAAAGTCTACGAGTCCATCGAAGAAATTCCCGATGCCGACATTGATTACACCTTTCGTACGAATATTGAATCCTTCTTTTTCTTCTCGCGCTATGCACTGAAGTTTATTTCGCCCGGTGGTTCGATTATTAATACCACCTCTATTCAGGCGTTCGCTCCCAGTGCCAATCTTGCGCCCTACGCAGCCACTAAAGCAGCTATTGCCAATTTCACGATTTCCCTAGCTGAAGAAGCAATCAAAAAAGGTATTCGGGTCAATGCGGTGGCACCGGGCCCGGTGTGGACACCATTGATTCCTTCCACTATGCCGGAGGAGCGTGTAAAAACGTTCGGATCAAACACGCTGTTTGAACGCCCTGCCCAACCGGCTGAGTTGGCCCCCATTTACGTTTTCCTCGCATCTGAAGATGCAAGCTATATAACCGGCGAGATTTATGGTGTTACCGGTGGGCGACGTCAGCTGTAACGTCAACCACCATTGATTGATCAACGCGATGATAATAACTCAGGAGATTTCTTAAATGGCTGTTCATCATCAAACCTTTCTTGACGACAGTGACAACTACAAATCACAACGCATGCAGCGGATGTATCGCAAAAAGTTTTCGGTTAATACAAGCCCAGCCTCTACGCGCACCAAGTATTCCCGGTACGAGAAATGGTCACGGTATGACCTTGACCAAAAAGCGCTGGAATTTGGTATCGAAAACTCAGGGAAGATGAGCAAACAAGATTTGATTGATGCCCTGTCTGAATACTGATTTATCTATTATAAAACGCCGGCATAGGTTCACTGCCGGCGTTTTTTAATGGCAGGAAGTCCAGTAATTGCTTTTAATCCAAACGTATTCACTGAATAACTCTTGCAGAGGCTCAACGACGTTTAGCGGAAATTGATAAAAGGCGTGGGTGAAATGCGAAGCTTCAGGAAACCAACGCAGAACGTCATCTGCGTTGGTGGTTGATTCGGTATGAGTGAAACATTAATTTACCTGGGCCATCTTCTTCGGTATTTTTGTTGCCGTTTTCACCATATCGGCAAGCGGCTGCTCTGACATAGGGCGAGGCTTACCAGGTTGATGTTGACTTGCGTGTTGGTGAATTGACTGCTGGTAAACCGGTTGAACATTATTGCGCGCAGCATGCAAAAGGTCATCCAGTGCCTGCGCGGACTCATTGCTCATATACTCGAGCTCCACCCCTAGCCCCGTGTCCGACTTGCGGATCACCCGTGTGGTGAACTTAAACCGGTCCAGATGCTGCGGCCCGCGATAAAGCAGAACCTCCACATCCAGCGGCTGCAGGATATTGATATCCGCAAAGTCCGTTTCCACAAAAAAACCTAATTTACTGCTGTTTTTCAGGCGTCCGATCGCTAAGGGTATACCCATCTTGTAGATTAAAACTTTTTGGTCAGTAGCAACGCGTTCACTGCATCTGTGTTCCATAGTGCTGTCCCGTTAGTCAATGAATATAAGTCAATTGCAAGTCCGCCTTTTTGTTGTCTTTCATTCCTTTGCCCCTGACTTCCAACTGATGGTTAAAAATTTTATTCAGGCAACCGGCCGTATAAGGCCAGCAATTTATGCACCCTTTCAGCAAGGTCATCCGGCACCTGCTCCCAGCTGAATCGCCATGTCCAGTTTTTATCGGTGGTTCCCGGCGTATTCATGCGATGCTCGTTGGACAGCTCGAGCAGATCCTGCATCGGCACAATCGCCATTCGCGAAACAGATGCTAGAGCGGCTTTAATCAGTAACCACGGCATGGCGTCCTGCGCGTGAAAAAAATATTCATCAATTTGTTCACGGGCTGCCTGATCGAGCGTTTTATACCAACCCAGGGTCGTATCGTTGTCGTGAGTGCCGGTGTATATAATGTCCAATAAATTATGGCGGTGCGGCAGATGGGGGTTGTCGGCATTGCCATCAAAGCCGAACTGCAACACCAGCATGCCCGGCAAGGAAAATTCCTGACGCAGCGCTTCTACTTCATCAGTGATAACACCAAGGTTTTCAGCGACCAGCGGTAAATTTTCATATTCATTGAAACAGGCAGATAAAAAAGCTTTTCCCGGCGCTTTAACCCAGCGCCCTTTTCTTGCATCCTTCACCTTACCCGGAATTTCCCAATAGGCCTCGAAGCCACGGAAATGATCTATGCGGATCAGGTCAAATAAATTCAGCTGCGAACGTAGACGGGCCAGCCACCACTGGAAACCATCAGCCTCCATCCTCTGCCAGTTATAGTGTGGATTACCCCAGTGCTGACCCAGCTCGGAAAAATAATCCGGTGGCACTCCGGCTACTGACAAAGGATTGCCTTCGTCATCGAGACTGAAATTGTGTTGCTCGGCCCAGACATCAGCGCTGTCATGGGCAACAAAGATCGGCATGTCGCCAAAGAAATAAATACCTTTACGCTGCGCATACTGACGCAGGTCCTGCCATTGCTGAAAAAATACAAACTGTTCGAAACAATATACGCGTATTTCCTCAGCGAATTGCTCGCGCGCATCGGCCAATGCTTGCTCATCGCGTTGGATTAACGCCAGCGGCCACTCATTCCAGGGTTTACGTTGGAAGTGTTCACGCAGCGAAAGAAATAACGCAAAATCGTTCAGCCAGAATGACTGAGCCTGACAAAATTCCTGATACTGGCGATCGAGTTGCAGATCTTCTTTTATCGTGGCAAAAAAACGACTGGCAGCGCGGCGACGCGCAGCCTGCCGTTCACGCCGTTCGGTACTGTGCAGACCCGGATCATTGGGGACAATCCAACCGCGCTCCACCAGTGCCTCAAGACTGATAAGATCCGGACTGCCTGCATGGGCAGACAAGGATTGATACGGTGAAAGGTCACCGTGGGTCGGCCCCGTAGGCAGCATTTGCCAGATAGAAAAACCGGCATCTGCCAAAAAATCAATAAAATGGTATGCCTCTTTGCCCAAGTCGCCCGCGGTAAAACCAGAGGATGACGGCAGTGAAGTCGGGTGAAGCAAAACCCCCGCGCGACGATCGGAAAATAATGGAGATGCGGTGAGAGCCTTTTCTTTTTCAGTCACTTTTTATCCTTACGCCTCGGCGTGTCCTTGACGCATCACCCCACCCGCTGCCGGAGAGCCACTGCCTTTACTGATAGTCTGGCAGAGATAATCCGGTGCAGGTTGATCGATCAATGCGTATAAATTCATTAAATGACGGCGGTATAAATATTCAAAATCACTGACGCTCTCAGCAGGGTTGTAATCACCAAACCACCAAAACCAATCCGAGCCTTCGCATAACGCCAGTTGTTTTTCCACCTGTGCCCGCCGTTCCGGCGACAGCACATCCTGCTCTAATACTTTATCGACCTGCAGCTTGGCTTCGCACAACATATCCCATCCGCGATTTTTGTCCTGATCGCCAATCCAGGTTGAAAACGTACCGTAAACCCAACTGCCAGCTACCAGGTGCTCCATCGATACGGGGTTGGGCTTTTGTTCATTCAGAACACGGCTGTAGGTGGATAATTCAAGGGTAGGATGTTCGCTTAAGCGTGCGTATAGCGCATCGAGAAAGTAATACGCATTTTCCGGAAAATATTCCCAGGCATTTTCACCGTCCATAATGATGGAGATCACCGCATCGCTGGAAAATTCGCAGCGTTCCGCAATGTCTTCCATGTGCTTGAGCAGGTCATCCACAGCGTGATCAGCATGCCAGGTGGCATACTTGAAACCAATCAAATCGGAAAGCCCGTCATCGCGAAAGAAACAACAGGTGGAGGTGTTGTTGAACTGATACACGCGATGCACCGCCGCGCCTTCGCCTGAATGCAATACCTTCGCTACTTTCTGATTGGCTTCATGACTCAGGCTGTTATGCAGTACCGAATCGCCGGTTGCGGTCCATTTGAAGTTAAAATCATCCAGCAGATGTAAAGTGGTGTCACTTAATGAGCCCTCAGATGCCCAGCAACCCTGCGGACGAAAACCAAAGAAGCGTTCGAATGTCTGTATCCCCTGTGTCATATGCCAGCGTGCACGGGCATCACCGCCGGGATACTGCGGCGCATGGGGTAAGGTTACGTCAGGCATAGCCTGTGTCGCGCTGTTCAGATCGAGCAGCAAAGGTACGATAGGATGTGCGTAAGGGCTCATGGAAATTTCAATCTGGCCGCGCTGCGCCAACTGACGATAACGTGGTCCCAGCGAACTTAATTGCTCACCGATGATGCACAGCAATTCACGTCGATCATCCGATGAATAATTTCCTTCCTTTTCCTGCAGACGCTTAATCCGCGAATCGGTGCGACGTACGGTTTCGCCCATCCACCCCAGGTGATACCACACCACCAGATCAATCAGGAATTGTTCATTGATGTAACGCAGGTTGCCCGGCTTTTCTTCAAACATGGCTACAGCATCTGCCAGGTCCGCATAAGGGGGAAAGCGGTCGATGATTCGTTCGCGATGGGAACGCAGACATTTATGGGCCAGCTCAGCGAAGCCCGGCGTACCAGCCGCCGGTAAATTTTCTGCTACCAGTGCGTTTAAGAGCACATCTTTGATGGGTTTGTTATGGGTCAGGCAGGCGTCGACCTGGTGGGCATAATCTTCCAGCTGCTCCAACAGAATCGGAGCAAAATTAAACACGGCATGTGCTTTGGGATAACGCTCAAGATGAGCGACCATATCAACATAATCTTTTATCGCATGAAGATACGTCCACGGAAAATAGTATTCGCCACTTACCAGATCGCGATAATCCGGCTGATGCATATGCCAGCAGAAAACGACTTTCATTTTTCGTCCTGCTGTTTCACCTTTAGCTGACATGGGGAAAATCCTCATCTAGCATTTCGGGGGTTACCAACACCACGCCTTTAGGTGAAACATGGAAGCGCTTGCGATCTTCTTCCTCGTCATAGCCGATGACGGTGCCATCTGGAATTTTGCAGTAACGGTCAATCAGCGCCTTGCGGATGCGGCAGTGGCGGCCGATTTCCACGTTGGGAAATAAAACGGTATCGGTAATTTCGCAGTAGGAATGAACACGCACGCGCGGAAATAATAATGAATGGCGCACCGTCGACCCGGAGACAATGCATCCACCGGCGACGATAGAATCTACGGCGAAACCGCGGCGCCCTTCGTCATCAAATACAAATTTTGCCGGCGGCACCTGTTCCTGATACGTCCAGATAGGCCATTCTTCGTCATACAAATCCAGCTCCGGGCTGACACTGGTTATTTCCAGATTAGCTTCCCACAAGGCATCGACTGTCCCCACATCCCGCCAGTAAGCTTCGCCACCGCTTACCGGATCGCGAAAGGGGAATGCCATAACTTTATGACTGTGGATTAACGAAGGAATAATATCTTTACCAAAGTCATGGGAAGAACCCGGTAGATTCTGATCCCGTAATAATTCGCGGAACAGTACCTTGGTACTGAACACGTAAATCCCCATGGATGCCAGCGCATGATGGGGACGACCAGGAATAGGCTCAGGTTTGGGCGGCTTTTCAGTGAAGCGGGTAATTCTGAGGTCGCTATCGACATCCATTACGCCGAAGGCGGTGGCCATTTCCAACGGCACTTCTATACAACCTACCGTTATGTCTGCACCACGTTCCACGTGAGCCGCCAGCATAGTGCCGTAGTCCATCTTGTAAACATGATCACCGGCAAGAACCAGAATATATTCGGGATTATGGCGGCGAATAATATCGAGGTTCTGCAACACCGCATCGGCGGTACCTGAATACCACGAAGTCTCCAGACGCTGTTGCGCCGGCAGGAGTTCAACGAATTCTCCCAGCTCGCCGCCGAGAAAACCCCAGCCGCGCTGCACATGGCGATCAAGTGAATGAGATTTGTATTGAGTCAGCACACTGATGCGACGAATGCCCGAGTTAACGCAATTGGATAAGGGGAAATCGATGATGCGAAATTTACCACCAAAATGTACGGCTGGTTTTGCCCGCCAATTGGTCAGTTGGTGTAGCCGGGACCCCCGCCCACCCGCGAGGATAATTGCCAAAGTTTCGCGCGTGAGGCGACTTACAAAACGACCAGAGGTCTGGTGAATAGCCATTAAAACTCCCTTATTTGTTAAACCGCAAAATTAGGACACCGGAAAATTTTTCATAGATTCAATCCGACCATTAGAATCCGATCCTATGGTAGATCAGCAAAATCATTGAAAACATTTTTCCGCAAAAGAATACGTGAATTATGCGGAGCAATATCAATGCCAAGGCGCGTCTTCAGTTCACTCCCGCTTGGCTTATAAAAACTTTTAACAGGGGTTACGTTAGATCCCGAACTGTCGATAAACCAGTGTAGCCACAAGAATGGCATTGAACCTGCTAATGCCAGGTAAAGATAAAAATATTGGCACACGAATCATGCAGAAAAATTACAACCCACGTGAGGAGGTATTTAAACGCTCTTCCGGATTAACGCTGCCGCTTGTTTCAATTTGATTTGTAATAAATGCGTTCAGCAAAAGACACATAATTCCGTTACAGTAACGCCCGATAAGTTAATTTTTATGACAACAGGAATACCCTCAATGGTGAATTTGCAACAAGGACATCCAATAACTCACTCCATGTTACGTATCATCAACGCCAGCCATCATGACCCCTTTGAAGTTTTAGGCCAGCATAAAGCTCGTTATATAGACGAAAGTTCACCTGAGGCAGACACATGTGTCCGCTGCTTTTTACCAGGCGCAATATCGGCGAGTTTGATCCTGCAGAATAAACCTTTGGCCATGCGACGTATTGAGGGTACTGATTTTTTTGAATGGTACGGTGCGGCAGACCACATAGAAGTGCCGTATCAAATTGAATGGCGTGATAGATACGATCAACCTCGACGGGAGTACGATCCTTATTGCTTTGCACCACAATTGAGCGATTTTGATTTACATCTGTTTAGCGAGGGTCAACATTGGAGCATTTACGATAAGCTCGGAGCACATCTGCACCAGGTTAACGGTGTCAGCGGTGTTTTGTTTGCGACTTGGGCACCGAACGCGGAGCGGGTCAGTGTCGTGGGTGATTTCAATGCATGGGATGGCCGTCAGCACTCGATGCGAGTGCGCGGTGGCAGCGGCATATGGGAATTGTTTATTCCGGGCCTCAGCGGTGGCGAACTTTATAAATTTGAAATCCGCAACCGCGCCAGCGGAAAAACTTTTTTGAAAACTGATCCCTACGGTCAGATGTTTGAGCACCGTCCGAAAACCTCCTCTATCATTCCGCCCGAGTCGCAATATCAATGGCAAGACGATCAATGGCTCGCACAACGCGCGCAGTGGGACTGGCAACACGCCCCGCTTTCCGTGTATGAAGTGCATCTCGGTTCCTGGCGACGCGGTGCCAATGGCGAATTCCTCAACTACCGAGAGCTGGCTCACCAGCTGGTGGATTATGTTAAGCCGTTGGGCTTTACCCATGTCGAGGTGTTGCCGATTACCGAACATCCTCTCGATGACTCCTGGGGCTACCAGACCACCGGTTATTACGCACCGACCAGCCGTTTCGGTACACCGGATGATTTTCGTTATTTTGTGGATTACCTGCATCGCCATGGTCTCGGCTTGATACTGGATTGGGTTCCTGCACACTTCCCTAAAGATGGTCACGCCCTTGCCCAGTTCGATGGAACCGCGCTGTATGAACATGCCGATCCACGCCTGGGCGAACATCCGGACTGGGGCACATTGATCTACAATTTCAATCGCAACGAAGTGCGCAATTTTTTGCTCGCCAATGCGTTATTCTGGTTAAAAGAATTTCACATCGATGGTTTACGTGTGGATGCCGTGGCAGCGATGTTGCATCTGGATTATTCACGTAAAGACGGAGAATGGATTCCCAACAAACACGGTGGCAATGAAAATCTTGAAGCCATGAGTTTTTTGAGCGAGCTCAATGTGCTGTGCCATGGGCAACATCCCGGTGTGGTGGTGATAGCTGAAGAATCCACCTCGTGGCCACAGGTTACGCGTCCGACCTGGGTCGGCGGACTTGGGTTTTCCATGAAGTGGAATATGGGCTGGATGCACGACACTCTGAACTATATGTCGAAAGATCCGATCTTCCGCAAATATCACCACGATCAACTGACCTTCGGCATGATGTATGCCTTTACCGAAAACTTTTTACTGCCGTTTTCACACGACGAAGTCGTACACGGCAAAGGCAGTTTGATAAATAAAATGCCTGGTGATGACTGGCAGAAATTTGCCAACCTTCGTTTGCTCTACACTTACCTGTATACCTACCCCGGCAGCAAATTATTATTTATGGGTTGTGAATTTGGCCAATGGAGTGAGTGGGCTCACGGAAGACAATTAGATTGGCATTTATTGGGCGAACACTTCCACCGTGGCTTGCAACATCTGGTAAAGGATCTCAATCACCTTTATACCGCTTCACCCTCTTTATACCTGCACAGCTTTCAGCCGGAAGGTTTTGAATGGATCGATTGCCATGACAGCACTCAATCAGTGGTCAGTTATATGCGCAAAGGTGGTGATGAAGTTACGGTTGTTGTACTTAATTTCACCCCGACTCCCCGCGAAAAGTATCGCATCGGCGTACCCACCCCTGGTAATTATCGCGAGCTGGTCAATTCAGATTCGGCGTTCTATGCCGGCAGCAACGTAGGGAACAGCAATCCCATTCCGACTGCGCCTATAGCATGGATGGGACAACAGCAATCTGTCGAGATCACCCTGCCCCCGCTGGGTGCGCTGGTGTTGCGTTTGAGCAATTGAGGATTTTCGACTTTTGATAAATTGCGCTGCATGAACACATTTTCTTTCGTGCAGCGTGACGCTTTTTTCGGAACAGATGCAGATTATGAGCAATATTCTTTTTGCTACCAGTGAAGTTTTTCCCCTGATTAAAACCGGTGGCTTGGCTGATGTGGCAGCCAGCCTGCCACGAGCCTTAACCAAACTGAAACAGGATGTACGTATTCTGTTACCTTCCTACGCCTCCGTCATGAACGCCGCCCAAAATAAATTTAAAAAAATCATGACGCTGGATGTCGATGGACAACAGATTATTTTATGGAAAACGACCCTTCCCGGAACACGGATTCTCGTCTGGCTGGTTGACATTCCCGCGTTTTCACAGCGCGAGGGAAATCCTTATTGCGGCCCTGACGGTAACGACTGGCCGGATAACGCGCAACGATTTTTACTCTTCGCCAAAACCGCACGGTTAATTGCATTGAATGAAGCGGGCCTGGATTGGCCGGTGGATATTGTGCATTGCAATGATTGGCAAACCGGTATGATTCCGGCGCTGATGGCGCAAGATAATCCGCGTCCCGCTACGGTGTTTACCATCCACAACCTCGCCTATCGCGGTTTATTTTCCTGGGAGACTTTTGCCAGCCTTGGGTTACCTCAGGACTTTTGGCACATGGAGCGGCTGGAGTTCTACGGGCAAATGTCGTTTATGAAAGGCGGCCTGGTTTACGCTGACCGCATCACCACCGTAAGCCCCAGTTACGCACAGGAAATACAAACACCCGCTGCCGGTAACGGACTGGACGGCCTGCTGCGTCATCGCAGCGATGTGTTGTCCGGTATTTTAAACGGTATTGATATTGACGAATGGAATCCGGGCACCGACAAATATATCGACCACACTTACAACCGTCGCACATTGAGCAACAAAGTGAAAAACAAAACGGTGCTGCAGGAGCGCAGCGATTTAGCAAGATCGGAAAAACCCTTGCTCGGGTTTATCGGCCGCCTGGTTGATCAAAAAGGTATTGACCTGATACTGGCTAATCTGCCGCAATTACTCAAAGATGGTTGCCAGTGCGTGATCCTCGGCAGTGGCATGAAGGAGTACGAAGAACAACTCAAGCAACTCGCGCAGCAATATCCCCAACAACTGTCAGTCACTATTGGTTATGACGAAGCACTTGCTCATCAAATTGAAGCCGGGGCTGATATTTTCCTGATGCCCTCGGCTTACGAGCCCTGCGGTCTTAACCAGCTTTACAGCCTGCGCTACGGCACCCTGCCCGTTGTCCATGCTGCTGGCGGATTGCGCGACAGTGTGATCGACTTTGCGGAACCGCAGCAAACAAACGCCACCGGGTTTATGTTCTATCAATACACGAGCCACGGTCTTTACAGCGCAATTCAACGGGCACTGAATACATTTGGCGATAAAAAAACCTGGCGAGTGCTGCAGAACAATGGCATGGCGCAGGACTTAAGCTGGCAACGCAGCGCGCGGGAGTATGTACAACTGTATGAGCAATTACTGGAAACTTGACGATCCTTTTCAAAGGGATTCAACCAAGAGTTTTTCTACGGTTCCAAGTTAAAACCAGGATTAATATCCCCAGCAGCACAAGCGCAGCAGAAAAAAGCCGGTTGCCTGCAGGCTTGGTTTGCACATGAGAGGTTGCGGGTTGGAGATCAATTACCGGTAAGGTTTCTGGTGATGTTGCCGTGTTTATCACGGGTACAGCACTGGCCAAAGTTTCTTCAGTTTCTTGGCTCAACTCTGCAACTACAGATGGGATAGTTGAATCCAGCGATTCGCTTGCCGCACGTGAAAGATTATTTATCCTGCGCCGTACCTGCGCACCCGGATCATAGCCTGTGCGCTCATAATCACTGGCAGGTAAACGCTGGATCGCTTCCCGCACCGAGGCGCGCCCGGCGAGCCAGCCCTCGGGAAGTGAATCCGCTTCCGGCCAAGCCACCTTCTTTATGCGTCCGATGTCGTAACGGGATGCGGTGTCGTACCGCTTATTGAGCATCTCGGTCAGCACCTGATAATCGGCCGGCTTCATCAGCGCAACGGATTTTCCGTCCGATAACCAGGGGTCGCCAATGAACAAGCGCTGTCCTAACCGCGTTTGGTTGTGTCTATCCTTCATCATCAAATCCAGGACATGGGTTGGATCGGAAGGCATGTCTAGCGGCTGCAACTGGGCGGCGTAAAGCAAAATCATCTCATACACAAGGTTACCCATGCTGGGCGCGGGGTTCTCGAATGGGTTGCCCAGTAATACATAATCGCCCTGGCCGTAGAGAATCATGCGATAGGTGTGGGTGTAATCGTAATCAGGAATATCCATTCCCTCGACAGGAGGAGGAGACGCGCTGGTGGATACGCTGATGAATGAGACAATGATGAAGAGCAGTATCAAAAAACTGGCGAGCCTGTGCCGTTTTGCGTTAATCCTTCTCATCAACATTTCCTTCATTGACACCATAATACTGCCCACCTGTTAAAGCCCCCGCAGGGGCCTCGCGTTTCGACATATAGAACAATAGAAGTCAGCCCGCCGCGTTATCTGGAAATGCGGACATATCCATCCAGAAAGTTTCCCAGATATGACCATCAAGATCGGTCAGGCTCCGGCTGTACATAAAGCCCAGCTCCTGTACTGCATTCACATCAGCCGTGCCACCGTGGGCGGCCGCTGCGTTGGTCATGGTATCGACTGCCTCCCGGCTATCGAGCGCCAGCGCCAGCATCACCTCACTGGAGTTGGTTGGCGGGATTGGACGCTTGGTAAAGGTACGCCACTTGTCATGGGTGAGCAACATGACATGAATCGCCTCGCTCCACACCATACAGGCCGCAGTCTCATCGGTGAACTGCGGGTTATTTTCAAAGCCGAGAGCGGCATAAAAATCCATTGCCGCCTTAAGGTCGACAACCGGCAGGTTTACAAAAATCATTCGGGTCATGGTTAGATTTCTCCAGATTTGTAGGTGAACAGCGTTATGTGCTGTACCTATAGTCGAACGGGCTCAGGGGATTTCGACAGGCGTCCGACCAGATCGCGCTATTTAGGTTTTTTAGACGCAATTCTGACTTTATTTAGACGAACAGCGGCTTCGGATGACGCCAGCGTAAATATCAATTCGACGGTGCTGGCCTGTTGATTCGCTCGAATATTCAGCGATAGTTCGCCGCCCCCTAGCTCCTTCGCAGCAGCCGTCATTTCATCAACGTCCAGATAAATTATCGAGTAGATCGCGTTCGTCTTTTCCCACTGCCAGGTTTTATCATGGATCGTCACAGCAAATTTCGGAACCTGTTTTGGGTAATCAGATAACCTAAAATAAAAATCCAGGTAGACAGGAAACGATGTGATTGATACGGGCAAGTCAATACGGCGGATATTTTCGTTTTCCGACCAGTCTTCCCGCTGACCACTGGCATCACTTAACCAACGAAGCACAGGTTTCATTGGCTCGAAGTCTTTGAAGGCAATGTGTTTGACTTGTTGTTGGAATTCTCTGCCCAGGTTACCCTTACGGCGGATTATATATATTCCAGCTTCCGGATCTAAACGAGCATTGCCTCCTCCGCTGGTGCTCAGGTGTAATAGCAGAAAGGAATTCGGAGCCGAACCTAACGAGCGGGCCAACCTCATATCTGGAAAGTACTCTTCGTATTCCGTCCGAGGGATTGCGCGGGTGTAAGTTTGAAAATCGAAGGTCTGTTGATCAAGGTTCAAACGGTATAGACCTCTGCCCACCTTACCTGTCCAACCCTGCTCCGAGAAAAGCGAGGGGCGAACGCTATGGCTCTTTTTGAAGCGAACAAAGCTGATCGCATCGGCACTGCGCTGCTTAAAAGAAAATTGTGCTTCGGCCCAAGGAATATTGATTAAAGGATGACGACCCGACGTGTCTTCGTCACTGGCAGGATTTTCAGAACCAATTTTATCCTCTCCAAAATATCTTGTACGTGAGAAAACAAAATCAGCATATTGAGGGTGCTCAAAAAGCCTTTCCTCAGAAATCAGCAACGACCATAGACCATTATTTTCCACGTAAAAATGAAACTCCCTTCTTGATTCATTTTTTTCGTAGACCGAAACCTCGTCCCACAATATATGTGGACTGGTTTTCAAGACCTCCTCTAACGATTTATTATCAATATCACGGGCGTAGATAATTCGCTCATACGCTTTGTTATCCTTATTGCCCGTAAGAGGCCAATCGTTATACCAATATTTGGAAAAGTAGGTACCAGAAGATAAAAATGTATCGAAATGCTCAGTGGCAAAGGAGTCAAGAAGTTCTCCTGTATTCGAAATACGCCAGAAATGCTGCCAGGGAGAAAACCACCCTGAAGTTCGCAAACGAGTACTGACAATATAAGTATCGTTGGCACCGATATAAGTTAACGTCTGCGATGGGTATCCACTGATCTGCTGAATTTCATAATCTTGACCAAGATTAATGTCTGCCAGCGGCGGCGTTCTTTTTATGGGGTTTTCTCTGAACAACGTTGAGCAGGCTGCTATTGTAAGCAGTAATACGATAAACAAACCGATGACTAACACTTTATAAACCGCCCTGATGGTCATGACCAAGATCCTTTCAGATGGGACAACTGCACAAAGCCACCTTTTCACAGCGGCTTCAGAGTCGGAACAAAATTAGGCGGAAAGTTATCAGGCGTCAAGCATCACTTACAAAACACCGAAAAAGAAAAGCCACCGATTAAGGTGGCTTCTCCGGATTTACGGCAGCTCGTCTATTGCTGCGCGCCGCTGTTCCGCACTGGGTCGGATCTGACCGAGCCCTTTACGTAAGCGGCGCTGACCCAGCCAATAAACAATGGGAGCGGCGATAAAAATGGAAGAGCTGGTGCCGACAAGAATACCGAACAACATCGGCAGCGCAAAACTTGTCACCGCGCTGCCACCGGCGATGGCCATGGGGACGAGAGCGAGGAAGGTGGTAACGGAGGTAAACACCGTCCGCGTCAGGGTTGAGGTAATACTTTCATTCA
>CAYUVQ010000083.1:0-14097 GCA_964448175.1 uncultured Cellvibrionaceae bacterium
ACCAGAATCGGCAACTGGAAAGTTTGGCAGAGAAAATTTCTGCCGCCGAATCAGATGAAATTCGTCGGCAGAATCTGGTGGCTATGTTGCGCGCGAGCCGTTTTAATCTGTTTGATTAAGTTTCAGGTAGCGGGGGCTGGGCTAAAGTTCCGCCGCTGGTCAACCTCCTCAAACGCACCAGGCTTCATTAGAGAAGATGGCGCATCAGTCAGGCTCCCGTGACGACTCCCTCAAAATACATGTCTAACATTATAAAAATTCGTTTGCTTCAGCGCTTTATGGGTTCCAGATACCAAGACTGGCTAAAACCAAAAGCGGGCCCAGCATAACGACGATGGATACAATCAAACATAAAATACCCATTCCGAACACCCGCCAGTTTGAATGGAAGTCATGGGCAGGCGATTCTGCTATAGCCTGTTTGGTCATCTGAAATTTTTCAACAATGAGCCGCGCCGTAACTATGTAAGCAACCGTGAATGCCATGCCGGGAACTTCGTCGGGAAGGAAAGGCAACACAATGATGAGCGCAAGAATAAACAGCGCACCATAAACCAAGCTCATTTTGGCTGCACGTTCATCGTTGAGCGCGCGAAAGTTGTACCAGAGAAAATAAACCAGACCAACTGGTCCACCTATCGTGCCGCAGGCAGCTTGAGTGGGTGAATAAAGTTTGACGATGCCAGTGTCAGTGCTGCCGGGCGAAGCAACCAGTGTAGCCTCTGGTGTGGAATAAGGGTTTTCGGCCATGAAAAGACGTCCTGTATTTATCGTAAAAAAATGAGGCCAAAATGCCTCGTGAGTACCGCTGTTGGCCGGTCATTTTAGACGCTGCAATAGAATAAAGCACGCCAGGTTCTTAACGGATTATGCAAAAAGTGATTCGTATAGCAATAAAACACTGGCATCCAACACGGTAGAAAAGACCGCGTGTGGCCCCTTCAAGAAATTGCTCGCGGCAAGACTACCCAAGCCATCTAAACAAAAAAGTGCGACGACCTCCTATGCAGACTAAATGTTATGGTATAACATTTCTTTATCTCGCAGCGCCGGCCAGCGTTTTTCTGTAATGCATATCATTAAACAAGAGGATTTGTCCCATGCGTTTCCCGCAGCACCCCCTTGCATCTGCTTTTAAGGTCATTCTGGGCGGTGGCTTTTTTGCCGCGTCTGCTGTTATGGCTCATCCGGATGTAAGCCATGAAGATGCGATGCCCATCATTCATGTCACCGCACTGGCGGTGGACGAGGAGGCAAACAAAATCGTAGCGCCCTACAGCATTCTTGAAGATAAGCAGATTACCCAGCGGGGCAGTTCAACCTTGGGCGACTTATTGAACGGTTTACCGGGGGTTCACGCGGATTCATTTGGCGGTGGCGCCAGCCGCCCCGTGGTGCGCGGGCAGACCTCGCCGCGCGTGAAAGTCTTATCAGATGGTGCGAGCTTGCTGGATGCGTCGGACATTTCCCCCGACCACGCGGTAACTGCTGATCCCTTGCTTGCGCAGAAGGTGGAAGTGCTGCGTGGCCCAGCAACGTTGTTGTATGGCGGTGGTGCCATTGGCGGCGTGGTAAATATTCTGGATAACAAAATTCCTGAAACCCTGCCGGAACAACTGGTGGAAGGTTTTGTTGCGGTGCGCGGTAACACGGTAGCTAATGAGCGCGCGGGTGCGGTGAGCGCGACGGCTCGTCTGGGCGAAAATGTTGCAATGCATATTGAAGGCTCAGCGCGCAAAGCAGACGATTATGCAGTGCGTAATTGGGACGAGGATCATGTGCCGGGCAGCTTTTCCGAAAGTAACCATGGGAGCATCGGTGCCTCGTGGATTGGCGAGCGCGGATTTTTAGGTTTGGCGTATTCCTATCGTGATGACGAGTATGGTTTGCCGGGACACTCCCACGAATATGAAAGCTGTCATCCGCACGGCAGCAGCCTGCATTGCGGTGGTCATGATGATCACGCCGACGATCACGACCATGATCATTCTCATCATCACGGCGGTGTGCCGATCATTGATCTGGAAAGCGAGCGCGTCGATCTGCGCGGTGAATATCACGAGCCCTTTGCGGGTGTCCATAAAATTCGCGTGCGCGCCAGCCACACGGATTATCAGCATCACGAAATTGAAGCAGAAGAAATTGCCACAACGTTTCGCAATAAAGGTTACGAAGGCCGCATAGAGATTGACCACGCACCTATATTGGGTTGGCACGGTGTGGTGGGTGCGCAGTTCGCTGATACCACATTCAGTGCGTTCGGGCAGGAAGCATTTATACCGAGTACTGAATCCAGAACCTTGGGATTTTTTGCGGTTGAACATTACGAGCTGAACGAGCAGTGGCACCTTGAGATGGGTGCGCGGTATGAGCAGCAAGAGCATACGCCAGTAAATGATCCGCGTAATCGCCCAAGCTATGACGAATCGGCGACATCGTTTTCAGCGGCGATCATCTGGGAAGTTATTCCTGAGACAACACTGGCCTTGTCCTTTGCCAATGCAGAGCGCTTACCGCAGGCGCAGGAACTGTATGCCCGCGGGGTTCATCTAGCGACTAACACCTACGAATGTGGTCTGCTGCCTCATCCTCTCACCTGCGGCGGTTTGGCAAATAACGCGGCTCTCGCTGAAGAGGTTTCCAACAATATTGAATTGTCACTGCGTAAACACAGTGGGGACCTGACCTACAGTCTCAATGCCTTCCGCAATGATGTGGATGATTACATTTACGCGCGCACCCTGGATCAATACGAAGATTTCCGTCTGATCAAATACACGCAACAGGATGCCGAGTTTATTGGTGTTGAAGGAGAGGTGACTTATCAATTTGACGAGACGGTCGCAGCCACTTTGTTTGGCGATTATGTTCGCGCTGAATTTGTCGATGGTGGAAACCTGCCGCGGATTCCCGCCTCCCGCGTGGGTGGGCGTCTGAATATGGATGCCGACGGTGTGGGGGCCGAGGTGGAGTATTACCGCGTGAACACACAGGACGATATAGCAGCCTACGAATCAGAGACTCAGGGCTACAATATGTTGAATGTGACTCTAAGCATGAGTTTATTCGACGATGAACGTTATCAAGTGTATTTGCGCGGCAGTAATCTGCTAAACGAAAAAATCTGGAATCACTCTTCGTTCCTGGCGAGGGTAGTACCGCAGCCAGGGCGCAATCTGAGTGCAGGTTTAAAATACACCTTCTGATAATTTGATGATGAGCTTTATTGCCAGAGGAATAACTGCGGCCGCCGGTGCAGGCGGCCGTGGTGATTTTATATTCGCCAGCTTAAGGTCAACCGCAGGTCGCGGCCCGGTTCAGACAACCCGACAATGCCTTCGTAGCCGGGGATATGCTCAAAGCTCCCGTTGGTGGCATGGTCGATATAATATTTGTCGAACAGGTTTTTGACAGTGAAGGTCAGGTTGAAATCACGGGTGATAAACCACTGTGCATAAATATCGTGTACCGCATAACCGGATTGATCCACGGTGCCGGCCGAGGTGCGGATATTTTCAATACCTTCCACCAGCCGTCCGTTCCAGCCGAATTCCAGATTGTCGTTGAATTGGTAGGTGACATCAGCGGTCCAGGTATTGCCGATAGTGGTTCCCAGGGCGCCGTGATCATAGGCATTGAGCTGCAGTTCGCCGTCGTCGCTGATCAGTTCGGAATCAAAATCGCTGTAACTTAAACCGACCTGCACCTGCGACCAGTCGTAGCTCACCCGCACATCAAAACCGTCGGTTTCAATATCGCCAATATTGCGGAAAACCCAGCGCGGCGCACCGTTGATGGGAATGCGCTGATCGTTGATGGCATTATCAATGCGGGCACGATAGAAGGTGCCGGAAAATCCAAAAGCATCGCGATAGTATTCAAATCCTATCTCGCTGTTTTCTGCTTCCTCAGCCTGCAGATCCGGATCGTTCATGCGCGAATCCAGCAGGAAAGTCTCCATGGTCTGACGGCCGCGCAGGGCTTCGGCGTAGCTCGCATTCAGACTGAATGTCGGTGTCAATTGATAGCTGATGCCGAGGTTCGGGCTGAAACCGTCCGCTTCAAAAATTTGATTGTCGGTATCGGTGAGTTTGTAATCGTCGTAACGCACACCGGCACTTAACAACAGCTTCTCAGTGACCTGATACAGATCCTGCACAAAAAAGCCGATGACTTCTCCGGCCTCTTCTTCCGCTTTGGGATTCGTACCGGGGCCGGCATTAACCTCGTCTGCGCGATACTCCGCACCGTAAATTAATTCATGGCTGCTCAGCTGGGTGGTGTTGCGCAGGTTAATACCCTGGCTTTCCGAAGCGCCATTGTAGATGCCCCAGCGGCCAATCACGTTTTGCTCCAGCTCAGCCTGGGTATCGTAAAGCGTTACTTCGAGGTTCAGGAACGGATTGTCCGTCGGGTTAAGTTGATAACCCAGATTTACCGTTTGCCGTTCAATTTTAAGGGGATACCCGGGGTTCCAGCTGCTAATGATCCATTGCGGGCGTTGCGCACGGATACCCTCATCTTCACGCTGATCGTAGCTCAGGCGTATCGTTTGACTGTCGGTAAGTTTTCCGACGACTTTGGCAAAGCCCATCGTCTGCTCGGATTCAGTGCCACCCAGTTTGGCGCCGTGACCGTCAGTGATCGCATCGCTGTCGGACTTGCCGAAGGTGGCCATGCCGCTCCAGTTTTCGCTGAAGCGTCCGAACAGGTTAACGCTGGCTTTATAGCCCTCGTTGTTATCGAAGTAGCCACCTTTGATTAACGCACCGGCCTGCTCGCCGGGTCGCAGTAAATCTTCCGGGTCTTTGGTGGTGAAACGGATCGCTCCGCCGAGTGCACCGGGGCCGTCAGTCGCAACACCCGCGCCGGCATGAACTTCTACCTGCTTTAATAATTCGGGCTCAATACTCAAGCGGCCCGCGTGGTGAAACAGCACACCCGCCTGGGTTGCGCCGTCAATAGTGACATTCAGTAAGGCATCTTCCAGACCGCGTACATACACCTTCTCCGCGATGCCCACCGAACCGCCCACCGCAACAGAGGGGGTTTTGCGAAACACATCTTCCAGATCATTGGCCTGGATACGATTGATGTCCTCCTGACTAACCACTCGACGATTGCCACTGACGCCCGCATTTAACGGCTCGTAACTGCTGGCGACTTTAACGGCCGGCAACTGTGCGGCGGCTGCAGGTTCAGCTACCTGAGCCGAAACGGGCAGGGTGATGGCAGCGGCGAGCGCCAGGGTGGCAGCCTGCATAGCGATAATGAGTGGCTTGCGCGCAACAACGCGAAGCTGTGGGTGCGTAAGGCGATGAGTCATGATTATTCCTGCGGTTGGTGTCGGGGAAAAGTCTTCACCCTCTATGCCAATCGAGAACGCAAAAGTGACAGTCTCGCCGCGACATTTTTTCTGAAAAAGTGAAACAGGTATTCAGCAAAAGGATTTATCCGCACGCTGGCCAGTCTTACAGCAACTGCGGTAGCATTCTTTCCCCATAGGCCCGCTGCGATATGCGGGCCGTATTTTTTTGTGCGAGGTGTGATTTGAAAGCGGGCGTGTTTCGTCGGTTGGTCAATTTGTGGCCACCTTTGTTGTTTTCCGGCATTCGGGCGCGCGTCATCCGCGACGACTATCGTTATATAGAGGCTACGATGAAACTGCGCTGGTACAACCGCAATTATGTGGGCGTACATTTTGGCGGCAGCCTGTTTGCGATGACTGATCCCTGGTACATGTTGATGCTGATGCATAATCTCGGCAGCGATTATTACGTCTGGGATAAACGCGGGACCATCGAATTCATTGCGCCGGGGCGCGGAGAAGTCCGCGCAAGTTTTCATATTGATGAGGCCATCCTGGAGGAGATCCGGGAGCGAACCGCAAGCGGCGAAAAATACCTGCCGGAGTTCCACATTGATATCCGTGATGAGCAAGAGCAGGTTGTCGCGCGGGTACATCGCGTGTTGTATGTGCGGCAGAAGCGTGCGGTGCGCAGCACATGATGCGCATCACAAACTGTTGAACCCGGCGCGCAAAGCGTGCCGTTATTTTGTTTGTCATAAAACTGGCAAAGGACCGTCATACAGCGGGGGTAGATTCATGCTGGATCTGAATCTGATAACGGAGAAACCCTCATGTTCCCAAAAGGCCACCTCTTGAGTAAAGCCACCGTTTTTATTGCGGCAACCTGTTTATCCGTACTGGCCTGTGCGGGTAAGCATCACGATGAACAACATCATCGGCCTGGTCATGGCCATAAACATCAATCGGTCGACGTTGGGCCGCGTCCGTTTTATCTGGTGGAAGATATGGACGTGAGCCCGCTGAAACGCAAGCTGCAGTCCTGTGCGCAAGGCCCGTTCCGCAAAACCGATTTTTCCATCGGCCACCGCGGTGCGCCGCTTCAATTTCCTGAGCACACCAAAGAGTCCTATGAAGCCGCCGCGCGTATGGGGGCCGGCATCATGGAATGCGATGTGACCTTCACCCGAGATAAACAGCTGGTGTGTCGACACTCCCAGTGCGATCTGCATACTACCACCAATATCCTCGCTATTCCGGAACTGGCTGCCAAATGTTCCCAGCCGTTTACCCCGGCCGATCCAGCCAGCGGCGTCCCCGCATCTGCCCGTTGCTGCACCAGCGATATTACGCTCGCCGAATTTAAAACTTTGCAGGGCAAGATGGATGGATTTAATCCTCGCGCTACCACAGCGGAGGAATATATGAAGGGCACAGCACCATGGCGGACAGATCTTTACGCCGATAAAGGCACGCTGCTGACTCACGCTGAAAGTATTCAACTGTTTAAAAAGCTCGGTGTGAAATTTACCCCGGAATTAAAATCCGCCGATGTGCCTATGCCGTTCGAGGGCACTTACACGCAGGCGGATTACGCGCAGCAATTAATTGATGAATACAAAGCTGCCGGTGTTCATCCGCGTGATGTGTGGCCGCAGTCATTTGATATTCAGGACGTGCGCTACTGGATCAGACATGAACCGCGCTTTGGCAGACAAGCTGTTTATCTGGACGATATCAACACGCCGGATGAAGCGCCTTCGCAAGCCGAAGTCGAAGGCTGGGCAGCAGAAGGTATCAATATTGTGGCTCCGCCATTGTGGGCGTTATTAACCCTGGATAAACGGAATCGTATTGTGCCGTCAGATTACGCCAACTACGCCAAAGCGGCGGGGCTGGATATCATCGCGTGGTCGTTTGAGCGCGACGGCCCACTGAAAAATGGTGGAGGCTGGTATCACCAAAGCATCGCGCCGGCCATTAACAATGATGGCGACATGTTGGATGTATTGCACGTCCTGGCAAAGGATGTAGGCATCATCGGCATGTTCTCCGATTGGCCCGCGACAGTGACTTATTATGCGAACTGTATGAAGCTGAAATAGTTGTTGTTCAAATGCGGAGCTGGGCTTCAGCTCCGCCCAGCGTACGGACCATCCCCATATGTGGCAAGCCTTTGCGCCGCTTGGCCGAGGCCGGGCGCTCAAGTGTTGCCAAACCAATTTCGGCAGAAATACCCGAGGATGAAAATCTGCGGGTGACTTTCTCGATTTGCTCCCAAGCATATTCATGAGCAGGATTCTGCTGACGCCAGGCCTGCCAGGCCGCACGTTCCTCGGCTGTGGTTTCGCCGGAGGTGAGCTGCACGAACCACAGAACCGCCGCTTTAAGGGCATCAGACTGAAGGGAAGCGTTACTCATGATGGCGCAGCACACAATGTTGAATTGCTTTGGCGATGTATTGCCGCACGGAGCTGACCGACACACCAAGCCGTTCGGCGATTTGGGCATGACGAAGGCCTTCCAGCTGCAACAACAAAAAGGCGTGCCGCACATTGGCTGCGAGACCATCCAGCATTACATCAATTTCAATCAGAGTTTCAAGGACCAGCGTGCGGGTTTCGGGGGAGGGATAATCGTCTTCGGACAGATGGGCTATGGCATCAAGGTAGGCTCGTTCCAGATCCTTGCGGCGCAGGCTGTTCACCATCAGTCCGTGCGCGATAGTGGTGAGATAAGCCCGGGGTTCGCGGATAAATCCCCACTCATCCTTCAGCAATACCTTGACGAAGGTGTCGTGGACCAGGTCCGCTGCATCCCAGGTGTTGCCCAGCTTGTGACGTAACCAATTGTGCAGCCAACCCTGGTGGTCGTTATAGAGCGTGTGAATGGCATGACTCTGAACCAGATTCGCCATGATGTGACCCATATTCCCGTGAGTGACAGTTAGAGACGCTAATAAAAATGAAGATGATAATTGTTCGCAATTATCCATATGGATGAATAGCTGTCAACGCGAATGAAATGCTTTGGCTCCTTCCACCGGTAACTGATAGTGGTTTGGTAACTTCTGGCACAGGTTCTGAACCAGGAAAGCGCTATGAAACAAGCAGGGCAAGCATGTCGCATTTGACAGCGCTGTCAGAAGAAATTAAAGTGCGTGAATGTAATCGTAATCACATAAATATTTTGTGACCCGTGCTTCCGTTTTCATAAAATTGCGCGGAAAATGCTAAAAAATCAGCGCATCCTTCTCATATCGCGGGTTTTTAGGTAGTCAGGCGGCACGGCTTTCGTTACTATTTCGACATTCATTTTTTCCGCATGCCCATTGGAAACCAGTCGGTGGGCGTGCCAAGACGAGGACCTGGGTTCTCGCTGTTATACCGGTCTCTCACCGTCGATGTCTGGTTGATGCATCGACGTCTCCCTCTGCCCTCCACTTTGTGGAGGGCTTTTTTTTGCTCCGGATTTTCTGCTGTTGATACTTTTATTTCCGTTTAATTACCCGTGACCGACCTGCTTGCGCCTGCGATAAAACGTTATTTGAAGCGGCTGACCTGCTGATAATGTCGCAGCTCGTGGCTAGGTTATTTCCGGCATAGCTGGCATAATCGACGCCCCCGAATTTGCTGGCATTTTCGCGAGTAGTTCACGCCCGTCTCGCCGGCCTCTTGGCAGCGCCTCCGCGTTATGTAACTGCGAGTTATGTAACACGTACAACTTGTTACAGGTTGTGTGGCAGATATTGTTATCTCGGGTGCGCTTACCTTCATCGTTTGAATCAGAGGATTAACATGCAACCACAGGTAAAACCCCGCAACCCCAATTTCTCGTCCGGTCCCTGCAGTAAGCGTCCGGGTTACGACCTGACCAACCTGGATGTTTCCACCCTTGGCCGTTCGCACCGCTCGACCATTGGCAAAGCTGCTCTGCAGCGGGCCTGTGAAGATACTGCTGCCATCCTGGGCTTGCCGGAGGGTTATCGCGTTGGTGTGGTGCCAGGTTCGGATACCGGTGCGGTAGAAATGGCCATGTGGTCACTGCTCGGCGCCCGCGGTGTGGATATCCTGCAGTGGGAATCCTTTGGTAAAGGCTGGCTGAATGATGCCACTAAAGAGTTAAAGCTGGTTGTAACAGCGCATGAAGCGGATTACGGCCTGCTGCCGGACCTGTCCAAAGTTAACTTTGAAAACGACGTGATCTTCACTTGGAACGGTACCACCTCCGGGGTAAAAGTGCCCAATGGCGATTGGATTCCCGACAACCGTGCCGGTTTGACCATCTGTGATGCGACTTCGGCTGTGTTCGCCATGGAACTGCCGTGGGAAAAACTGGACGTGATCACCTTCAGCTGGCAGAAAGTACTGGGCGGTGAGGGCGCTCACGGAATGCTCATCCTCAGCCCGCGCGCGGTTGAGCGTCTTGAAACATACAAGCCTTCCTGGCCAATGCCAAAACTGTTCCGCATGACCAGCGGCGGCAAGTTGAACGAAGGCATCTTCAAAGGCGACACCATCAACACCCCATCCATGTTGGCCGTAGCGGATTACCTCGATGCGCTGGACTGGGTCAAATCCATCGGCGGTGTAAAAGAAACCATTGCCCGTTCCAATGCAAACCTGGCCGTGCTGGAAAAATTCGTTGAAGAGAATGCCTGGATCAATTTCCTGCCGCAGACTCGCGACACCCGTTCTAATACGAGTGTTTGCCTGACTCTGGACGCGACACCCGAGCAGGTAAAAGCGATGGTGAAACTGCTGGACAAAGAAGGCGTTGCTTACGATATCGGCGCTTACCGCGATGCTCCGGCCGGCCTGCGGGTCTGGTGTGGTGCGACGGTTGAACAGGCGGATCTCGAAGCGCTGATGCCCTGGTTGAGCTGGGCGTACCAAGAAGTTAAAAAAGCCGCCTAAACAGCTGGCGCTGGCGCTCGATTCCGCCAGCGCTACTTTCTGCCCGAATAAATAAAAGGAAGGATCATGTACAAGATCAAAACCTACAACCAGATCTCTGTGAAAGGCCTGAACCGCTTTTCACGCGAAAAATACGAAGTGGCCAGCGATATCGGTCATCCTGATGCCTACATCCTGCGCAGTCACAAACTGCACGGTGAACCTCTGCCAGAGACCGTCAAAGCCGTAGCCCGTGCCGGTGCCGGTGTAAACAACGTACCAGTGGCGGAATACACCAAGTCGGGTGTGGTGGTATTCAACTCCCCCGGTGCCAACGCGAATGCCGTTAAAGAGCTGGTGTTGGCAGGTATGTTGTTAGCCTCCCGCGGCATTCTGTCCGGCATGGAATATGTGCAGGGTTTGACCCACATGACCGATGCAGAAGAAATGTCAAAACTGCTGGAAAAAGAAAAGTCCAATTTTGCTGGCAGCGAATTGCAAGGCAAAACCCTGGGTGTGGTGGGGCTGGGTGCAATTGGTTCCATGATTGCCGAGACTGCGTTGGCGCTGGGTATGAACGTCGTAGGTTTTGACCCGGCGCTTTCAGTAGAAGCAGCCTGGCGTCTGCCAAGCCAGGTGGGGCGCATGGAAAACCTGCAGTCTCTGCTCGCACGTTCTGATTACATCACGCTGCATGTGCCGGCAATTGAAGCAACCAAGCACATGATTAACGCTGACTCGCTCAAGGCAGTAAAAACCGGTGCAGTCCTGCTCAACTTCGCACGGGAAGCGATTGTGGATGCCCAGGCGGTTATTGCCAGTCTGGATGAAGGCAAGCTGCGCAAATACGTATGCGATTTCCCTGAGCCATGCTTGTTGAAACGCCCGGATGTATACGCGATGCCGCACATTGGCGCGAGCACCGCAGAGGCGGAAGAGAACTGCGCCATCATGGCAGCTGACCAGCTGATGGATTATCTGGAAAACGGCAACATCAAGAATTCGGTCAATTTCCCCAGCGTATTTCTGGATCGCAACCCCGGGACCGGCGCACGCCTGACGTTCTCCAACGACAATGTTTCCGGTGTTTTGGGTCAGGTGCTTTCGCTGCTGGCTGATAAAAAAGTGAACGTCGTGGACATGGTCAACAAAAGTCGCGGCGAAATGGCATATAACATCATTGATGTCGAGCAAGCGCCCAGTGACGAAGTCATAGCAGCCATTCGTGCTGTGGATCATGTTATTGCGGTGCGGGTCATTTAAACCGTAGAGAGTCGCCGCCTGGCGGCGACTCACCGGCGCAGGTGCTGACGAGGGCAGAGCAGAGGCAAGGGAGGAAGGAAGATGTACAAACTGGTGTTTTTCGTTCCGGAAGCCCATGTTGAAGTGGTTAAGTCAGCATTATTCGCCGCCGGTGCCGGGCAAATGGGCAGCTATGATCGCTGTGCCTGGCAAACCCTCGGAGAAGGACAGTTCCGCCCTTTGCCCGGCAGTGCCCCTTTTATCGGCAACATCGGTACGTTAGAGGTGGTTGCTGAATATCGCGTGGAGATGATATGTGCTGATGAGCATATTGCTGCTGCCATCGACGCGTTACGTGAGGCCCACCCCTACGAAGAACCCGCCTATGATATCTGGCGCTTGGACGAGCTTCCGACTTAATGATAAGGTTGGGCCTCGCGTGTCTGGTGTCGGAAATAAATCATGAGACCCCTGTGGCAGTATCTACAGAATCACCTCCAGCCTAATCATGCCCTGACCCACCAAGTGGGTTTCTATCCCACCCAAGCCGCGGTGATGGTTTTGTTTACCAACGCCGACAATCCCGAACTCATCTTCACTCTGCGTGCCCAACACCTGAACAACCACCCCGGTGAGGTTGCGTTCCCGGGAGGCATGTGGGAGCCAGAAGATAAAACGCTGCTGGATACCGCATTGCGCGAAAGCCACGAGGAGATAGATTTATCGCCCGCCGCGGTAAAAGTGCTCGGGGCGTGTAAGCCGCGCGCGACCCGTGCGGGTGTTCGGGTGACCCCGTTTGTGGGAGTAATCGATGCGAACATTCAGCTCACGCCCTGTCCGGATGAGCTGGACGCAGTGTTTCGTGTGCCCCTGTCAGCGTTTCGCGCGGGTATTCAGACGCGCACGGATATTTTTTCCCACGCCGGGGAGTCCTGGCGGGTGCCGGCGTATCATCATCAAGGTTACGAAATTTGGGGCTTCACGGCGGCATTGACCAGCGAGATTATTACGGCTGTGTTCAATGCAACTGATGAAGTCCTGCCAATTGAATAACATTATTTTTCAAGCCAAGGAGCCTGCAATATGAAAAAAATACTGACCGGTTTAACCCTGCTTTGCCTCAGCGCGCTGGCACACGCGGAAGTGCAGACTAAAGTTATTGAATACAAAGTAGATGGTGAGAGCTTTACCGGTTACCTCGCCTACGACGACAGCGTTCAGGGGAAGCGTCCGGGGATTATCGTTGTGCATGAATGGTGGGGGCACAATGACTACGTACGCAAACGTGCCGAGATGTTCGCCGAGCTGGGCTATACCGCCTTTGCGCTGGATATGTTTGGTACCGGCAACACCACGGATCATCCTGATCAGGCGGGTAAGTTTGTTCAGATGGTCATGAACAATATCGAAGCAGGCGAAGCGCGTTTTGACGCAGCGTATAATCTGCTGCGCAATCAGCCCACGGTAAATCCGGAACAGATTGCTGCTGTCGGCTACTGTTTCGGCGGCGGTACAGCGCTCCATATGGCTCGTAAAGGGCTGGATCTGGACGCCGTGGTGAGCTTTCACGGTGCGCTCGCAACCAACACGCCCGCACAGGATGGTGAAGTCAAAGCAGACCTGCTGATTTTGACCGGTGGTGCCGACCCGATGGTTCCGACTGAACAGGTAGAGGCCTTCCGTAAAGAAATGACGGATGCCAATGTGGCTTTCCGGATATACACCTATCCTGATGCCCAACATGGATTCACTAACCCCGAAGCCACCAGACTGGGTGAGCGCTACAACTTACCCCTTGCCTATGATGCGGGGGTGGATGCAGATTCCTGGGAAAAAATGCGTGAATTCCTGAAGGATGTGTTCGCCCGGAAGTAACCTTGTTCTTCAACGCTGGTGCAATCCAAAAATTCCGTGCTAAAAATCTAATGAATGCCGGAACGTGATTTTATTTTCTGTTCACACTTTTTATTCAAGGATTATCACAGGAGTCAGTGAAACATGCCGTTAAAATATAATCAGATCATTACCGATGTTTTCGAATCATCCTGTCGAGATTACGCTGATAGTCCAGCATTTACCTGCATGAATCACACGCTGACTTATCGTGACCTTGATCATTATTCGGCGCGCTTTGCGGCCTATCTGCAACAATTTACCTCACTGCAGCCAGGGGATCGTATTGCTATTCAGTTGCCCAACATACTGCAGTATCCAGTGGCAGTATTTGGTGCGATCCGTGCGGGCATGGTGGTGGTGAATACCAATCCGCTTTATACCGCTCACGAATTAAAACATCAGCTGAATGACTCGGGCGCAAAAGCACTGGTGGTGCTTGCGAACATCGCCAAGAATGCGGCGGCTATCATAGGGGAGACGAAAGTTGAGCAAGTGATCGTCACCGAGCTTGCCGATCTGCATCCGCCTGTCAAACGCGTGTTGTTGAATTTTGCCGTTAAGCACATCAAGAAAATGGTTCCGCCGTTTTCATTTCCGCTGCAGATAAGTTATCGGGATGTCCTGAACAAACCACAACAACCATTTCAATCGGTCACCTGCAATCCCGATGATGTCGCGGTATTACAGTACACCGGTGGCACTACCGGTGTAGCCAAAGGTGCAATGTTGACCCATCGCAACCTGGTGGCGAATATG
>CAYUVQ010000084.1:0-13703 GCA_964448175.1 uncultured Cellvibrionaceae bacterium
CCTTTGCCGCGTGCTGCCAGATTTTGCTGTGAAGTGTTGATGGATTTCATGATGACGTTAACTCCGCGAATTAAAGCGTTTGAGTGATGTATTGCAACATCTGATCGGCGGCTGAGACGACCTTGGAATTCATTTCGTAGGCGCGCTGGGTGGTGATCATATTCACCATTTCTTCCACGATATCCACGTTGGAATTTTCCAGTGTGCCTTGCAGCAAGCGGCCCATACCGTTTTCACCGGGCGCGCCCTGCTGCGGGTTACCGCTGGCGACCGATTCCAGAAACAGGTTGCCGCCGATGGCTTGCAGGCCAGCGGGATTAATAAAATCCACCAGCAGAAGATCGCCAATCTGTTGCGGCTCTACTTCGCCCTGCATAAACGCACTGACGATGCCATCGGTGCTGATGGTGATTTTGTTGGTGCCTTCGGGAATATTAATGGCCGGTTCAATCAGCATGCCTTCGTTATTAACCAACTGCCCTTCACCATTAATCTGCAACTGACCGTTGCGCGTGTAAGCGAGAGTGCCGTCGGGCAATAAAATCTGCAGGAAACCCCGGCCGTCGATAGCGACATCCAGAGGCTGATCCGTTACCTGCAAACTGCCTTCGGTAAATTCTTTTTGTGTGGCCACAACGCGCACACCTGTACCCAGTTGCAAACCTGAGGGCAGTTCGGTGTCCTGTGTGGTTTGTGCACCCGGTTGCCGCTGGATCTGATACAGCAGATCTTCAAACACCGCGCGATCACGTTTAAAACCCACGGTGCCCACATTGGCGAGGTTATTGGAAATCGTAGTGAGCTGTTTATCCTGTGCGGCCAACCCGGTTTTGCTGACATAGAGTGCGGCGTGCATAGCGTTTCTCTCTTTTGGTTTTCCTGCGCATGTGCAGGATCAAAAACGTTGTTAACTGCAGAATTTTTCTGCAGCAATTTACGATCACGAAATCTGTAACAAGCGTGCTGATGCGCTGGAGTTTTCTTCAACGCTCTTCATGAATTTCACCTGCATTTCGTATTGGCGAGACAGGCTGAGAATATCGGTGAACGCGCTGACGGCGTTTACGTTGCTACCTTCAAGAAATCCACCCAGCACCCGAACTTCGGCCGCCACAGCGGCGGGCTGACCGTCGCGTTGCCGGAACAAGCCATCCTCACCTTTCTCCATATTTTGCAGATCAGGATTCACCAGGCGAATGCGGTCAATTTCCACCATGGCTTCGGGCCCCTGCCCTTGCGCTACGATGGATAAGGTACCGTCGCTGCCAATTTCGAGTTTTTGCAGTGGGGGGAAAGTCACCGGACCGCCGTTGCCCAGAACGGCCAGACCGCTGGCGGTACGTAACACGCCGGTGGGATCAATGCTGAGGTTGCCGGCGCGGGTATAGGCTTCGGTGCCGTCCGGCGCCTGCACGGCGATAAAGCCGGGGCCGCTGATGGCCAGGTCCATTTCGTTGCCGGTATTGATCAGGGGGCCTTGCTGGAAATCCGTGGCAGGCGATTCAGTCAGTGCATACGCACGGGTCGGTTGGCCCTCACCGTTATAAACCGCCATGCTGCGCGCCTGCGCGAAGTCCGCCCGGAAGCCGGTCGTGTTGAGATTGGCGAGGTTATTAGCATGAACCGTCTGCGCCATCATGTTGTGCTTGGCGCCGGTCATTGCGATGTATAACGCCTTGTCCATCTGGAAACCCTCTAGCCGTTGGTTTTTTGGCAGTTTTGTGGATAACCAGAGGTTTGCAAGAGAGGTGCCAAGTCGAGACGATCGCCCATTAAGGCGATAAGCGATTGATATTTAACGTGTTTTTATTTCAAGAAGAGCAGATGCCGAGCGGCAGAAACCAAACCGGAAATAAGAAAAGCGGCCAAGCGGCAACGCCTTGCCGCTTGATTGCCGCTATTGTGGGTGGTGACATTTACCAACATTGTCGGATTACGCCTCAGGCTAATCCGACCTACGGAGCTAATCGTTAGCCTGTCCGATCCGAGGGAACAGACAAACCGTAGGTCGGATGAGAACCGTAGGTCGGATTAGCTGCGTAGCAGCGTAATCCGACAATGCCATCCCTCCGTTCAAACCTCCGATCTACCATCGTCGGATTACGCCTTAGGCTAATCCGACCTACGGAGCTAATCGTTAGCCTGCCCAATCCGAGGGAACAGACAAACCGTAGGTCGGATTAGCCGCGCAGCGGCGTAATCCGACAATACCATTCCTACTTCTATTACCTCAGATTGATAATAGTCTGGGTGGTGGCGTTGGCGGTTTCGATGGTTTTGGCGTTGGCCTGGAAATTCCGTTGGGCAATGATCAGGTTGACCAGTTCCTCGGACAGGTCCACGTTGGATTCCTCCAGCGCGCCGGCCGCGATGTTGCCCAGGGATGATGAACCTGGCGCACCGATAATTGCTTCACCGGTTTCAAAGGTCTGCGCCCACATGGTGTTACCCACCGGCTTTAAACCTTCGATGTTATTAAAGTTCGCCAGAGCCACCTGGCCGAGCACCTGTGCTTCGCCATTGGTAAAACGGGCGAAGATGATACCGGTGGAACTTACGTCCAGCCCCGCCAAGCGGCCGGTGGAGTAGCCATCCTGATCGTAATCATCCAGCGCGAAGGCGCTGCCGAACTGGGTTGAGCCGGTCAAATCGATCTCGAAGTTGGAACTGGCAGGCGGCTCAACCACCGGGGTAGTACCACCCTGCAGCACGTTCAGCGGGGCGAGCGCGCCATTAGGTTCGCCATCTTCACCCCGAGGGGTCCAGTTGGAGATCAACATGGTATCCGTCAGCGTTGTGTTCAGTGTGCCATCCGAGTTGAAGTGCACGTTGAACGACGCCATGGTCGGCACAGTGTTAGCCGGTGGCGGCAGGGTTGGATCAGGATCACCCACGTTCTGGCCATCGATCTGCACATACATCACCCAATGGTTGGGCGAGGTAGACGGATCTGCCGGGTCATAGGGCTGCTTGACGAAAAACTGGCTCATGACGTGCGGATTACCCAGGCTGTCGAACACCGGGTTCGCCGTCGCATGGTTGTAAGTATTCTGGTTAGTGGGATCAAACGCGTTGATCGGCACATCGGTAAAGCTGGCGGGCGTCATGGGTGCAAACAGATTGCCCACCGCTGGGTTGCTGCTGGCGACGGAATAACCCTCGTCCATCACGACGGTAATGCTACCGCCGATCACCGCCGCATCGCTGGTATTGTTGATACTTTGTAAGCCGGTGCCGGGACGGCCCTGAAAATCTGCCTGACCCGCGGGCAGCGGCCCTTTAAATGCGAAGCGCAGATCCGTGCCCACTGCAGAGGTTATCTCCAGATCCCCGGCGGTATTTACCGTGGCGCTGATGCCCGGCAGGGTTGACGTACGCAGATTGTTGATTTCATTCGCCAAGCCCGCCAGGTTGGTGGAGCTCAGGGTAACGCCGTTCAGGGTCAGGTTGCCATTGCTGTTGTTAAAGTTGGTGGCGTACAAGGTGGCATTGGTTCGCGCCGACGCGGTTATACCGGCCAAAGCATTCAGTTCAGAGGCTGTTTGAGCCGCTGATGCAGCGGCGTCACTGGTAAAGGTAATGGTTGTGCCGGTAGGACCTTTAATCTCCAGGGTCTGGGGCAGATAACCATTCGTTGCCGCCGGCACACCAGCCACCGACGGGCCAGCACCATTCAGGGCAGCCGATAGACCGTTCCCACCGGTTACGCTCCCAAGAGTAATAGTTGAAGACGCCCCTTCAGTCAGATCACGGAATTCGATATTGCCGCCGTTCGCCACCGCCTGTACGTTGATCGGCGCCGCTGCACTGAAGATGGCGCTGTTGATCAGGTTAACCACGTCCTGCACCGAGTTCGCAGTAGATGCATTGAGGCTGATCGACACGGTGCCGTTACCGGAGGCCGGCGATGAGCCTGCCAAGGTAATATCAAATGTGGTCGGCTGCGCGGTGAAATCAATCGGTGTCGCAATCGTGCCGAGATTGGTCATGGTCGTTGTGGCTTCCTGCAGCCCCACCTGCGTTACACCGATGGCGGCCCCGTCAGTACCAAAACGACTGCCCACGGTTTCAAGCACAGTTTCATTGGAGTTGAGGTTGAATGAGGATTCCACACCGGTAGTCTGGCGCGGCGCCTGGGTGTTCACATCTACGCGCAGATTACCGAGGATGCCACTGATATTGCCGGAGGCATTGGCCGAAAACCCTTGCAGGTAAGCACCGGTGCTGCTGACCACATAACCGTCATCATTCAGGCCAAAAGCTCCGGCACGGGTAAAGAGCCGCTCGCCTTGGTTACTCAATACAAAGAAGCCGGCACCGTTTACAGCCAGGTCGAGATCGCGCTCGGTCAGTTTGGGGTTACCGTTACCGAAATCCTGACGGATCGTCAGCAGGGACACGCCGCTGCCGGGTGTGTTGCCACCGCTGCCCAGGATGCTGGCGGAATACAAATCGCCAAACTCCACCCGCGATGATTTGAAACCGATGGTGCCAGCGTTAGCGATGTTATTACCGGTCACTTGCAGATCATAGTTCGAGGCACGGATGCCACTCAACGCGGTGTTAAAAGACATGATTTGCTCCTAAGTGCTTGAGTCACCAGCGTCCGTTCAGCCGCCGGTTTTCAATCAAACGTTTAATAAAATTTCTTGTTAGTGTTGCCGCGCTTACATCCGCACGTTTATTTGCGCCCTCAACGAGAGCGGTTAATTAAATTGTTTAACGTCGCCAATATTTACCGGACCAAGTCCCGCCAGATTCAGCGTAATGACGCCATCTGCACCCAGGGTCACGCTGTTGACGTTGGCACTCAGGGCAGTATCCAGCTGCTCGGTTTTACCGTCCTGCGAGGCATAAACTTTGAAGGTGTACTCCCCTACCGGTAATGGCTCTTCCCCCGCCGACCAATCCAACAGCTCACCGTTAACTTCCATGTACTGCCCATCCCAGCGGAAGGACACTTCTCCGGCAGGCATCCCACCCACGGGAACATTCGCGACCAGCTCATTCTTGCTGTTGTAGATATTGATCTTCATATCACCGGTTGCGGCCGCAAGATCCACGCTGCCCGACACAATGCCACCCGCCGTCAAGCGTGTGGTTTCCGCCGGTACAGTTACCGAACGGCCCACCAGCGACGATGCCTGCAATGCCTGATTGGACATAAAACTGGAGCTGAAGCTGGAGAAGTTTTTGTTCAAACGCTCCAGGCCTTCCACCGAACTGAACTGCGCCAGCTGCGCCACAAATTCGGTATTGTCCTGCGGACTCAAGGGGTCCTGGTTATTCAGCTGCGTGATCATCAACTCGAGAAACGCCGTCTGGCCGAGTTCGTTACGTTTTGGTTCCTGCGGCTGATTGTTGATATTCAAATTACTCAACACATTGCCGACGGTATTGTTATTGACCTGACTCATCGCCCCTACTCCTTACTGACCCAGGGTCAACACACGTTGAACCATCTGTTTGGCCGAATTCATCACCTCAACGTTCATCTGGAACGAACGGGATGCCGAGATCATGTTGGTCATCTCCTCCACCGGATTCACGTTGGGATAAAACACGTAACCTTCTTCATTGGCCTGGGGATGATCTGGCTCGTAACGAGGCTGCAGCGGCGCATCGCTCTCCACCACACCCAGTACCTGCACGCCCGCACCGACATCATCGGGCGCTGCAAAACCTGAATCGAATCCGCTGCCACCTTGCATCGCCGCCATAGCCTGACGTTGAATCGCGGCAAATACCGGCTGGCGATTACGGTAAACCTCATCAGCGCTGGAGCTGGCCGACTGGGCGTTAGCCAGGTTACTGGCCGTGGTATTCAAACGCAGACTCTGCGCGTTCATACCTGAGCCAGCGATATCGAAGATATGTCCGAGTGCCATGATTAACTCCAACCTTGTCCAATCAATTCGTTAACAAACAACCCATTACTCGCCACGAATGGCAGAAGTCAGGCCTTTAAATTTGCTATTCAAAAACGTAAAGCTCGCCTGGAATGCCAAGGCGTTTTTCATGTATTCCGCATGTTCGATCTGATCTTCCACGGTATTGCCGTCGATCGAAGGCTGGTTGGGTACGCGATATTTCACATCGCCGTCATCCAGTGCCAGGCCGGCACCGCTGATGTGACCCGCCTGCGTGGTCTGCATATTGAACCGCCCCGCCTGCTGCATCTTGCCCGCCAGCATTTGCTTGAAGTCCAGGTCGCGCGCTTTGTAGTTCGGGGTATCGACGTTGGCCAGGTTGTCCGCCAGGATCGAGGCCCGCTGTCCACGCACCCGCAGTGCGCTTTCGTGGATTCCCAAGGCTGATTCGAAGGATATGGACATAACTGGCTCCGGCATTTGCTGGTGGTTTTACTCTTGCGTATAGCAAAGCAAGGGGTGTGCCAAAGGCCAAAACAAAACGTAAGTAATTGATTAATAACGGTTTACGATTCGAACACAGACATATGAAGCGGCAGCGGCAGCCGGCAAAAGCAGAAGCGGCAAACCAAAGCGGCAAGGTTTTTCCGCTTTGGTTTTCCTGGGGAAGTGTTTCAGCGAGATGGAGACGGAGCCACAAAGCCGTTTGCAGGACACGCCGTGAACCCATCCATGGGGGCTCAACACCGACATCCTGTCGGTGATGGTCTTGCAAACGGCTTTGTGACTCCTCAACTGGTTGGGATGCTGATTCCGGGTGTTCGGGGATGGCACCGCAGGAATCGGGCAGCAAGGTGTGGGACCATCACCCGCAGGGATGCGGGTGTTGAGCCTACTGGGATGTATTCACGGCGTGTCCCACACCTTGCTGCCCGGTTCCTACTCCCTAAAGAAGGCCTCATCCCATCATCAAAAAAAACCACCTTCGTCACACTTCGTACACCGCACCCTTATAAACAAGAAAGCGAGTGATAGTATGAACCCCAAACCCAATTCGATAGCGCGGAGTTCCGCATTGACAGCCCCCAAACCGACAAGGAAGGTTTAAAAAACCAGCGAGAAAGTAACGCCTTAAATAGCGCGCTGCCTCAGGGATGTATTAACGGATTCCGAATTAAATGCCGCAGGTAGCAAAGCATGTTAATCGCAAAACATTTTGATCCCGTTCTGGGGATCGACATCCACATTCTGATCACGCCCGCCGGGCCTATTCCCATTCCGCATCCGCATATCGCGTTGATTCTTGATCCGATCGATTACATTCCTGTCTTTAATCTCGGCGCAACCGTCTGGGTCGGCGGCGTACCCCGCGCCGATGCCGGCACGGCGGGTTTTCCGATTCCGCACTTTCCACTGGGTGGCAGCTTCGTAAAACCGCCCATGAACGAAAACGAAATTTTTATGGGCAGCTCAACCGTCATCGCCGATGGTGCGCCTCTGAGCTTCACCGCCCTGCCCGCGTTAAGCTGCCACGACATCGGCATGATTGCGCCGATCCGCGCGAAGAAACCCAAGAAGTCGTACGGGATGGTACTGCCAACCTCAGTGCTGTTGGCGATTCCAGTGGGCATGCCAGTCTTGGTCGGTGGGCCACCGACGGTGGATATGATGGCACTCGCCATGCGCGGCGGGATGTCTGCGTTAGGTGCTTCATTCAAGAAACTGCGCAAGCTGCAGAAGAAAAGCGCGCGCATGAAAAAGATTTCAAATGCGATTCGCCAACGCGCTTTCAAAGCTATGGACAAACTTGGCGTTCCGCCGAGCATACAAAACAAAGTGAGTCGGGGGATCTGTACGGTTACAGGCCACCCGGTCGATGTCGCCAGCGGCAAGATGTTTACCGACCATATTGATTTTTCTCTGCCGGGACCCTTGCCTCTGGTGTGGGAAAGAGTCTGGTACAGCACCTCCGTCTACGATGGCCCCTTAGGTCACGGCTGGCATCATAGTTACGACGTAAAATTATGCGAAATGAATAATGCCGTCGCTGTGCGGATGGCGGATGGCCGTTCAATCGCATTTCCGGTCTTGAAAATAAACGAAACAAGTTTTGATCGACTGGAACGAATGACGCTGGTGCGCGATGAGCAGGGATACGCGCTGGACACCAGCGAGGGGCAACGTTATCGCTTTCTTCCGTTTGACGGTGATGAGCAGAATCAACTGCTGATGTCGCTGTCGGTAAAAACCAGCGGCGCGACGATCCAATTCCAATACGACAACACAGCGCGGTTGGTTCAGATCATTGACAGCGGCAATCGCCTGATCCGCTTTTCCTATACCGACGATAACCGCATCCATAAAATATTTCTGCCCGCACCGGAATCCAACCTCACCCGCTCTCATCTGGATAACAAATGGTTTTGTGCAGTGGAGCATCATTATCGCGATGGCATGCTGGTGGCGGTTGACGATGCTCTGCAACAACCGCTGAATTACTATTACGATCATAAGCTGCTCGTCAAAGAAACGTTTCGTGATGGTCTGAGTTTTTATTTTGAATACGACCGGCAAGACCACAATGCCCGGTGTATCAGAACCTGGGGAGATGAGGGGATTTATCTTCGCCACCTTCACTATGATCTCAGCAACAACATCACTCACGTACAAGACTCGCGCGGTCACGTCACCATTTATCATCACGATGGCGTGCTGCCCCATAAAATTATTGATCCGCTGGGGAACATCACCCGCGTCAACTACAACGAGTTCGCGCAGATCATTTGTGAAACTGATCCACTGGGCAACTCCACCCGCTATGAGTTTGACGAGCACGGCAACGCAATAAAGGTCATCCGCGCGGATGGCAGTACACAACAGCTGGTGTTCGATGAGCAGCAAAACCTCACGCAGGTTATCGATCCACAAGGAAATGCCTGGCACTACGTCTACGACCTGAATAACCGCTTGGTGGCCACACAAGATCCGTTGGGGAATAAAACTATTTATGATTATGAAGGCCCTGTATTAACTCGCGTGACCGATCCCGCAAACAATACCTTTCATTTTTATTACGACCAGAATTTCAATATTCGCAGCGTGTCCGAGACAGATGAAAATGAGTTCTGGTGTGAAAGCGATGCCTTGGGGAATGTACTGTCGACAATCGACAGCCGCGGAAACCGTCGAGTATTTTCTCGCGATAAACTGGGCCGGGTTATTCGCCTGCAGGAGCCGGATGGCAATGTCCGCCTGTTCAGTTATGACGCGGCCGACAATGTTATTCAGGCCAAAGATCAACAGTACGATATTCACTTTCGCTACGCTGGCATGGGGCGTTTGGTTTCTCGCAGTCAGAACGGCACAACGGTACGGTTTGAGTACGACCGCGAAGAACAACTTAACAGCATCCTGAATGAGCACGGCCGGGTTTATCAATTTGAACTGGACCCGAACGGTGAAATCATTACCGAATCGGGTTTTGACGGACTGATACGCCACTACGTGCGCGACCCATGCAGCCGCGTGACCCGAATTAACCGACCAGGAAATCGTTATTCGCTCTTTACCTACGATGCGATGAGCCGCCCGGTAAAAATATTTCACAGCGACGGCAGTTTTGAGAGCTACACCTACAACATTAATGGCGATTTGTTAAAAGCATCCAATGGCCAGACCACCACAGAATTTGAACGAGATCCCCTTGGACGAATTATCAGAGAATCCCAAGGCGAGCATTGGGTAACATCGCAATACGATGCGCTAGGCTTTCGTGTACAAATCCAATCCTCCATGGGTTTGGATCAACGCATTGAACGCAACAAACGTGGCGAAGCGTTAAAAATTTCCACCGTCGATCAGCGTTTCGAAACCATTATTCAACGCGACGCACAGGGCCTGGAAATAGAACGGGAACTACCCGGCGGCATTCGCACTCGCTGGACCCGCGATAAACTGGGTCGACCAATTCGGCATGAGGTTTTTTCAGGAAAAGATAAACATTCGGCCAAAAACTACGTCTGGGGCATCAATGATCGCTTGTTGAAGATTATTGATGACTTACACCGCGAAACCGTTTTTTCTCACGATCCCTTCGGAAGCCTCATTTCCGCGCGCTACGGCGACGATAGTTTTGAAATGCGCATGCCTGATGCCGTCGGCAACTTGTTTAAAACTTTGCCACAACAAGACCGCGAATACGGCCCGGCCGGCCAGCTGCTGGCTGTCCATAGCAGCAAGGGCACTACCCGTTATGAGTATGACGCAGAAGGCAATCTGATTCGCAAGATTGAGGCCGGGGGAAAAGTATGGCGTTATGAATGGAACGGTAGCGGGATGCTGCAAAAAGTTGTGCGGCCGGACGACAAAGAAGTATCTTTTGAGTACGACGCGCTCGGTCGACGCATTAAAAAAATCTTTGATAACACAATCACCTGCTGGGTGTGGGACGGTAATAATCCGCTACACGAATGGCAGGAACCGGCAAAACTTATTGCTGCGCAAATTATATTGCAACATGGCCCACGCGCCGATGAAATTGCAGCCGATCTGCGCGAGGCACAGCTCAAGTCCATCCAGCCAAATGGCCCACCGATTGATCATGGTACAAAAGATTCACCGATCACCTGGCTGTTCGAGCCGGACAGCTTTACGCCAATGGCAAAAATCATTGGCGATCAGACCTATTCCATCGTCACCGATCACCTCGGCACACCCGCTAAGGTGTTCGATCAGTATGGTAAAGAAGTCTGGTCCGCTGACATCAGTATCTGGGGTGAATTGCGCAACCTGAAAGGCGAAAGCGATTTTTGCCCCTTCCGCTGGCCGGGACAATATGAAGATGGCGAGACCGGACTCTATTACAATCGGTTCAGGTATTATGATGCCGCTGCGGGGCAATATGTTAGCCAAGACCCTATAGGTTTAAGAGGCGGGTTAAAAGTACATTGCTATGCAAAAGATCCACTAATTGGCGTTGACCCGTTTGGTTTATCGAACATAGTTTATCGTGCGCTAAATCCAGGAGACGTTGCCGCATTAAATGCAGGTCAACCTATTTTTGGAAGAAACCCAAAGGCAACTGCGACTCCAATGGAGCATGTTCTGCTAGGCTCTGACCCAACATACCCGGGAGATCAATTTATATCTGTAACCAGAGACAGGCATCTTGCAGAGCGTTGGGCTCGAAAAAGCTCAACTGAAGTAATAGAAATAGACTTAGACAAAATAACTTCCCCTGTGCTTGATCTCTCTACGAGTGATGGAAGAATTTTACACTTGGGAGATGTATCTTCTGCCAAACCAGGTTCCGACTTACATCAAGCCAACAAATTCGCGAGAGGGGCGAAAGAAATGTTGGTGAACGGTGAAATACCTAATGATGCCGTTGTTCGGCGATATTGTCCTTAAGGATACAATATGAATGTGGAAGAAAAATATTTAGCAGAATGGTTCCCTGATGAAGATGAGAACGATTTTATCTTGAATGTAAGAATAAACGGCACATGGGATGAAGAGCACTTTAACCGAATGATCGACTCAGCAAACGACTGGCTTGATGAGATGGAGATAAAATCAATCACGGATCCTACCTGGGATGAACCGTTCATTAACACGATTAACAATCTCGTGAATTTATTACTTCATCCTGGCTTCCTCGCCGAAAATGATCTTGATATGACGAGAGCGGAATATGAAGAGTATATAAGAGAAAAAACGGAAAAATTGAATGCGTTGAAGCACCGCTACATTTCAAATAAAGCGAAAAAGATCGAGTTGTAGTAGTGGCGTTTTGCAGGCTTTGGCAGTTTCCATTTCACACTCCGGTTCTTGTGTATGAGCGAGCCCTTACGCATCACATCCATTGAACCCTCAAGGCCAGCATCAGATATTTCCAACCCACAGTTACCCCCCGAACAGAACGGCGCCTGAAATACACAGAAAATGGAAGCGGACCAAGACTTCAATGTATATTTGGCGCGCCATATCCAATCCGTGCATGTCTTTGAAAACGATATTGCCCTCCGCTTGTGCATGGCTTTACCCAAGTATTAACCGAGACCCTCATGCACATATCCTTCGCACCAACTGACGACTCGCGCTACCTGAAAAGGGCCTCTACCCTGTTGGGCTTACTTGCGCTGATTGGAAGTATCACCTGCCTGAGTGGTTGGGCCTTTGATCTGCCGCGTCTTACCGATTGGCTTAACGACAATATTTCAATTCAACCCAACACCGCTGTTTTAATCGGACTGTCTGGCGTGGCCGTGGTGTTGTTTCATTCCGGGTACAGCCGCGTTACGCTGATGCTTGGCGGCCTTGTTGCGCTCGGCGGTGTGCTCAACCTGCTGCAATACATATTCCCGGTAGACTTTGGGTTCAATCATCAACTGCTCTTCGGTCGTGAATGGGGCCGCGCCGCCACCCTGGCACCAGGACGCTTCGGCCCGCCAGCCTCGATCTCGTTTGTTCTTATTGGTATCGCGCTGATGTTGTTCGGGCTGCGCAATAACGCTGTTCTCCGCTACATCCCCGCGATGTCCTTGATCGTTGTGTTACTGATGGTGTTTTCGCTTCTGGGGTACCTCTTCGGTGCACGCAACTTTTTTGCCATCCCCTGGCTTTCCGCCATTGCATTGCCAAGTGCAACGATGTTGCTGGCGCTTGCAGTCAGTTTGATTGTGAGTGTGCCTCAGTATCACCCTATGCTGTTGTTGTGCGAACGCTCCAGCACGGGCGCCATGGCGCGAACGGTATTGCCGATTCTGGTCACGATCATTCCGCTGTTTATCTGGCTGCGCTCCAAGGGGCACGAGCTTGGCCTCTTTGATCTGGGCACCAGCCGCGCCCTGGGTGCTGCCGTGTTGATTATTACGGTGGTGGCCTTGATGTGGGTTGCTTTGCTGGCGTTGCGCCGCCGCGAACAAAGCGAACGCGAAGCAGACCGTCGCAAGGATGAGTTCCTCGCAACCCTGGCACACGAACTGCGCAATCCACTTGCGCCGATCAGCAACGCCACATCAATATTAAAATTTGCCCCCGGCAACCCTGCCGTAATTGCACAAGCAACGGGAACCATCGACCGGCAACTGGTGCATCTGGTAAGACTGGTTGATGATCTGCTGGACATGAGCCGCATCAGTCGTGGCAGGCTGGAACTTCGGCGCGAGCGCATTGAGTTGGTCTCGGTCATCCAGCAAGCGGTGGAAACCTCACGCTCTCTGGTTGATGCCGCCAGACACACCCTTAACGTAACGCTGCCGCCCCAACCGATTTACCTGCACGGCGACCCCGTCCGGTTAACTCAGGTAGTAAGCAATCTGTTGAATAACGCCTGTAAATTTACGGGACAACACGGCGAAATTAATCTGGTTGTCCAACAGCGGGACAAGTGGGTGACGATGAGTGTCAAGGACAATGGCATTGGCATCCCACCTGAAATGCTCAAACCAATTTTCGATATGTTTTTGCAGGTGGATCAATCCCTGGAGCGCACCCAAAGCGGTTTAGGTATCGGCCTCCCCTTGGCAAAGCGACTGATTGAACTTCATGGCGGGGACATCAGGGCCTCAAGCGAAGGTCTGGGGAAGGGAAGTGAATTCATCGTGCGTTTGCCAATGACCATTGATCAGACTGCACCTTCTCCAAAAGCGGAACAGGCTAAAGAAGCCAGCGCTGGGGTACGCATTCTGATCGTCGATGATAATCGGGATAGCGCTCAAACCCTGGCCCAAGTACTACAGCTGTCGGGTAATCAAACGTTTATGGCCCACGATGGCGAAGAAGCGGTCGAGGTAGCACAGCAACAGCGACCGGAGGTCATTCTGCTGGACA
>CAYUVQ010000085.1:0-13307 GCA_964448175.1 uncultured Cellvibrionaceae bacterium
CTAAGTCGAATGCAGCTTCTGATCTCGCTGCTTTTTCACAATCAAACATGTTCTTAAAGTAAAAGTGGCTAATTGCTACAACTAAATCCTCTTTGTTTACCTTGCTGTCCTTGAGTCTGGTCTTGTCAATCACAGGTGAGCGGTTGCTTGCGATTTTCGCGCATTGTTCGACAGTTTGTTCAAACTTGATGATTGAGGTTGCAAGAGATTTATTTAAGATCCCCAGAATTTCAGATTCGTTATCCAAAACTGGTGGGGTTTCACTTAGAGCAGGTAGCGCTAAGGCTATCACCCCAAAAAAACTGCATTTTTAATGATTTTATATGCATCCATCTCGCATGCCTCGCCAAAATTTTGCGTGTTTGTGATCATAGTTCCCGGGCATATTGTAGTGAATTATCATGAGATCTATTTCTTGTTGAATCGCGCGTTTAGTGATGGCAGGTATGGCGCTGATCGCTTGTGTGTATAGCTCCTAGTCCGTTTGAGTTATATTGTATCCGGTCACCGGTGGTTTGTTTTTGGTAAAGATGCTATTAAAAATACCGGTAGTTATAGTGGCGGCGAGCAATTTCCCAAGTTTGGTCTTGCTTTCTATTCTTTTAAGAGCAGCTAGGCTTCGTTCATCAATCTTGAATGCGAGGATAGGTGTGCAAATAGGCATATAAAACTCCGTTGTGTAACTTCATCCTAAAAGGTCCAATTTATATTCTTTATAATTCGTGACGCAAACATCAATTCCTTCTTTTCATGCAGCGTAAATATATCGTTATACTGTTGTCAATACGACAAAAGGTCCGAGACAGCGGCGTTTTCAAGATAGTCAACGCTCTGATCAAGTTATGTAGATTCTGTCACTGTAAAAGCATATGTCAAATTCATCTGTATAAGGCGTTAAGGGCATCCCTGGTCTAATTTACGCTATATCATCCGGAATCTTCATCCTTCACCGCGTCATCCTAAGTGTATTATTTTTTAACGAAACGAGTTCTAGTAATGTTCTCCCTGTATCACTGCCGATGAATCATCTGCAAAAGCTCCGGCCATTTTTCTTGCCAGCAGCAGCGATGATCGAAACTATCAATAATTATTGGCGGAAATCCCTGTGTCTGCAGCCAGTGCTGCGCAAGTTCAGGGGGAACAACCTGATCATCACTGCCAAAAAAATGGTACTGAATTTCCGGTTGTTTAATTGATAAAGATGCCGGGTTGAGCGAATCACGCAAAGGGCTGTAATGGTGATGATGGGTCCAGGCGTCCACGTCCAGGTTGGCGGCGATGGTGACCAGTTGTGTGACCTCGGGCATTCTCTGAGCCATCAGCGTCGCAATGGTGCCGCCGCCGCTGTAGCCGATCAAGGTCAATTGCGCGTAATGCCGACCATCCAATAATTGCCGCAAGGCATCTACCATGCTCGCGATAACCACCTCGGAATAACGCGCACTCGTCCACAATTCGGGCACGCAGGCGGTGTCAGTCAGGCCATAGTGCGGGCCGTTAAAATAGCAGGGGCGGCCGAGGAAGATTGAGCGCTGCGTATCCTGCCGCATCAGTCCCAGCGTTAACGGTACGCGCGGCGTAGGGTCGCGGGCGATCAGGTACCGTTTGATCCAGGGGCGCCCGTCGCCCTCAATGTAAATATGAAGACTATCTGATGATTCGGACGGCTGTTGCATCAACACCATGTGCTGATGATAAGGTGTCGTGATGTGGCTCACTTGCATCGCTGCGGATAAGCGCTCAAACTCCGCAGGCCGGATGTTCCCTTGGCAACCCCATAAAACGGTTAGCAGGCTTAACAGCCAGAGGTGCGGCCAGCGCGTAAAACTAATATGCATAAAAAGCCGGCGCGTATTCAGAGCGAATAAATCAGTGATTATATTTTTCATTCTTTCTTTCCTGCTGCGCGCTGCAATATATCGGTAAAAGCCGTTTTCAGATAGTTTAATAATGATTTTGTTGTCGGAAAAATTGACACGACAATCTACACAAATTTTGTAAAAATTATTCAGTCCCGCGCACGTAAACTGCGCTCTTTTTCGCTGTTGCGATGACTCAAAATGGATGGTTTGATTTATGTGCAAGCATCACACTTTGCTCAATAAAAAACTGGTTGCGCTGTTCGCCGCATTATTACTTTCAGCTTGCGGCAGTCAGGATGTCAAGCAACAAATGCCGGCCGGTGGTACGCCTGATATCGCTGACCTGAACGTTGTGGACTGTTTGTTGCCAGGACAGGTGCGAAGCCTGGGCGCAACCAAGTACATGACGCCGCGGCGTCCGATATTAACGACGGCGGCAGATTGCCGTATTCGCGGTGGTGAATATGTTGCCTACGATCGCGCGGATTATAAAACAGCACTCGCTGTGTGGATGCCCACGGCCGAGGCGGGTGATGCCGAGGCTCAGGCCAACGTCGGTGAAATCTTTGAGCGCGGTCTGGGCGGTTCGCCTAATTACGAGGCCGCTGCAATCTGGTATCGCAAAGCGGCGGAGCAGGGGAATGCTCGTGCCCAGTTTAATCTCGGTACTTTATATGAACAGGGCTTAGGTGTTGAGAAAGATAAACTGCAGGCGCTGAACTGGTATCGCAAAGCCTGGGGGTTGGAAGAGGACAGCGTGATGTATCAATCCGCTGCGCAGGAAGCACAGGATGAATTGCGGGCGCAACTGCAGAAAACACTGAGCGAAAAAGATACACAGATTAAGTTGTTGAACAACCAGATCGTGGGTTTGCAGAAAAAAATCGGCAGCTCTGCCGAGACTGCTGAATTACAACAGGAATTAAATCAGCTCAAAGTGTGGGTAAAGAATCTTGAGGCGGAGCGCATGCTCGCCAAGAATGAAATTGATTTGATTCCACGCATAAGACAGCCGCAGGCCGGGTTAACAACCCGGGTGGCAACCACGAGTGATGCCGAAATTATCAAAGCGGATGGTTTGGAATTCGGCAAATACTATGCGCTAATTATCGCCAACCAGAATTACGACAATATTGAAGATCTCCTGACACCGTATTCCGATGCGCAGCGCGCGAAAAAAATACTTGAGGAAAATTACGGATTTAAGGTAACCATGCTGCTGGATGCCGACAACACCACCGTGATGAAGGCCATCAACGAATTAAATGAGCTGGTAACAGAAGAAGATAACCTGTTGATCTTTTACGCCGGACACGGCACGCGCATCAATGCCGGTGAGTTGGAGACCGGTTACTGGTTACCCGTTAATGCTACGCCGCCGCCGGACGATACCTTTTGGGTGTCCAATGAATTTGTGACGCGCCACCTCGCACGTATCAAAGCCAAGCGCATCATGGTCGTGGCGGATTCCTGTTATTCCGGATTGCTGTCATCGGCGCCGGGCTATCTGTTTATGGATGATAAAGCGCAGTACACGCAGGACTACATCCGTTACAAACTGCCCAAAAAATCCCGCCTGTTGCTGGCTTCCGGCGGAGATCAACCGGTGCTGGACAATATTGGTAAAGGGCATTCAGTCTTCGCGCGCGCATTCCTCGATACCCTGGAAGACGCCGGTGCGATCATCAGTGGTCCGGAGCTTTATTTGAAGATCAAAGACAGCGTAGCCGCTCGCGCCAAATCGGTAGGTTTCGACCAGACGCCAGAGTTCAAAGCGATCAAGGGAGCGGGGCACGAAGTGGGTGATTTCTTCTTTGTGCGTAAAGCGAGTTAAATAAAAAAGAGCAATAAAAAACGGCGCCGCTTGGCGCCGTTTTTTATTGCTGAGTTTATTGCGAGACTTTATTCTCCGACTCGTTTACTTATCTGGACACGTACATTTGTTAGATTCCTTCTACTGCAAAGGATTACTCCAAAATTTACTGCCCAACATCAATTCCCACGAAAGCAGGGTACTGGCGTAATTCAGCCAGCTGGCTTTTATAAAAACTCCGCGCCTCATCAGTTTCTGCTGCGCGGATATTGCCTTCCATAATCGCGACAATTTCCTTGGTCATTGTCTTCACATCATCATTGGTTGCGTGAATCTGATAGGCGCGGTCGATGTTAAACACGGCGCCCTGTAAATCCCCGAACGATAAAGCAACTTTTCCTTCCTGAATAAAGCCGTGGAACTCAGCCTGCATATCGGCGGAAAGGTCGCTGAAGGGAATAGTCTCTACTTCGATGCTCTGGATATAAAAATAATTACCCAGCGCGGCGAGGCAAATTATGCTCGCGGCGGCAGCGATACGTTTCGGTCCACGGCTGGCAAAATTCAGTTTGCGCAGGAAAGTGTCAGCGTCCGCAACGCGGTCTGCGCGCTCAAACGCAATGGATTTTGCAAGGAGCTTGGTCAACAGCGGATTTCTTAGTTTAGGCAGCTTTGGATCGAGCCGCTGCTCCATGGCATTTTGTGCATGGGTCCGGTTGAATGGATGTTCTCCGCCGAGCAGTTCACAGGCGATGATACCCAGCGCATAAATATCATCGCAAAAATGCGGAGCTTCATGGCGGACCATTTCAGGGCTGGCATAGGAATAAGTAATCGCGCCCAGCTCACCTGCATCAAAACTGTCCTGATAAAGCTGTTCGTTGGCCGCGCGTGCGATACCGAAGTCCAACAGTTTCACGGTGCCCGATTCGGTGATGAAGACATTGCCGGGCTTCAAGTCTGAATGCACGATGCCCTTGCTGTGGGCGTAGGATAAGCCTTGGGCAATTTCACGGATAATTTTAAGTTTCTGTTTAAAATCCAGACTCGGCAGGTGCTTGTCCTGTTCCAGTAAATCTTCCAATGAACTGCCTTTAAGCTCTTCCATGGTGAGATAAACCAGATCGCCGTCCCGGTCGAAGTCGTACACCGTCACAATATTCGGATGTGCAAGGTCCTGGGTTTTTTTTGCTTCGCGCTGCAAAGTAATTAACGCGTGGGGATGGTTTTTGAAGTTCTCACCCAATACTTTGATGGCAATGTACGGACGATCATCGTGTGCTTCCTGTTTGCGCAGATCCAGTGCGCGAAACACGGCTCCCATTCCACCGGAACCCAGGAGTTTATCCAGCACGAACCGGTCTTTAATGGTGTCGCCTTCGCTGACGATATGATTGCTGGCGACAGCGGGATTTACTTCAAAGGGGGTCGGGATGCGCGTGGCTTCCGCCGTGGAGTGCTTCGGTTTCTGCAGGACGGTTTTATCTTCCTGAGTGGGTGCCGCGCTTTGCGAGTTGACTCGGGTTTCGTCACCGGTATGTGGGGTCCGTGTTTCATCTGCGGTACGCGGTTTTAACACGGTCTTATCCGCAGCTTTGGGTAACACTACCGTTGCGTCAGCAGCGCTTGGCTTTATACGGGTTTTATTATCGTCCATTTTTTTCTCATTCATTTTGTTGTTGTATCAGCAATACCGCTGTTGCAGGTGCTGGCGAAAATAACCTGCATTCAAGGGTTCTCCGGTGGCCGACATAATCAATGCTTCGGTGGTCAGCGTGCTCGCTTTTTGCCAGATATTTTCGCGTAACCAATTAAATAATTCAGTCAGTTCGCCGCGCGCAATGTTGGTGTGCAAGTCCGGGATCGCACGCTTCGCTGCCGCAAACTGCTGTGCGGCATAGATCGCACCCAGCGTATAAGAAGGAAAGTAGCCGAAGGCGCCGCCGGTCCAGTGAATGTCCTGCATACAACCATCGCGATAATTATCCTGCGTGGATAAGCCAAGGTAAGCCTGCATGCGTTCATTCCACAACGCGGGAATGTCATCAACCTCAATGTCCCCCTCGATCAGAGCGCGCTCAATTTCATAACGCAGGATGACATGCGCGGGATAGGTGACTTCATCGGCATCCACCCGAATATAACCGCGTTTGACGCGCGTATTAAACGCATAAATATTGTCGAGGCTGAACGCCGGGTCCTGCTCACGTTGCAGAATGCGCGCCGCCAGCGGTGCGAGCAGTTGAGTAAACTCGCGGCTGCGGGCGAGCTGCATTTCAAAGAATAAACTTTGGGATTCATGAATGCCCATGGACCGTGCTTCACCAACCGGCAGGCCGGCCCAGGCAGTGGGAAGGTTTTGTTCGTAGCGGGCATGGCCAGTCTCGTGAATCACACCGAGCAGTGCCGTCATAAAATCATCTTCATCGTAGCGGGTGGTGATACGCACATCGGTGGGCACGCCGCCGCAAAACGGATGGGTGCTCACATCAAGGCGACCGTGATTGAAATCAAAGCCGAGCAGCCGCATGGCTTCCTGTCCCAGGACTTTTTGCTGTTCGATTGGGAAGGGGCCTTGCGGCGTCTGCCAGGATGTCTTCGCCTGTTTTTCTTCCACCTGCAGAATCAGTTCAGGCAGCCAGCTTTTTACATCCGCAAACAGTGGGTCCAGCTGCGCGGTGGTGATTCCCGGTTCGTAAATGTCCAGCAGCGCATCATACCGGCTCAGACCCGTGTGAGCGGCGCGGATGGCGGCCTCTTCTCTGGCCAGGGTAACCACCTGTGACAGATTATTCTTAAAACCAACCCAATCGTTTGCCGGGCGCTGGCTGCGCCAGGCATGTTCGCAGTTCGAGGCCGCCAGGGACATAGCCTGCACCAGTTTGCCTGGGAGCAGTGTTGCGTGCTCCCAGCGCCGCTTCATCGCGGCAAGGCTCACCCTGTGAGCCTCATCCAGCGGTTCCTGTTCAGCGGCAGCAAACCAGTCGACAAGCTGCGGTGCAGTCGTGTGCTGATGAATCAGCAGAGCCAGCTCTGCCATGGCTGCGCCGCGCGCACTGTTGCCGCCGGGAGGCATCATGGCCGCCTGGTCCCAGCCGCAGATGGCGCTGAGGTGATTGAGGTGGGAAATCTTCAAGAAATGTTGCTGCAGTTGGTCGTAATAAAGCATTGGCTGGCCTTAGGGCAGAAATTAGGTGTGTTACCGAACATGGATGATTAACGCTATTTCTACCCCAGCAGGTGCTATTCGTCCAGCTATCAATTCGTCGCGGCTGGTAGAAACACAGCAGAGCAAGGTTTTAGTGCAGCAGCATTTTTTTGTTACGGGTGTGTGTTTGCCTGCATGCATTAGCGAGGGTGAATTTATTCCCCCAAACAGAGAATTTTGTTAATGGAAATCGCTCATAGATAACACAGCAACAATAACACCTTGTTATGCGCTGCCGTAGCGACAGGTGAACGTAACCAAGAAGCAGGATGAGATGATGCAAACACCAGAAGAAAAGCCAGAGCAAACGCCTGATCCTCTTAAACCGGAGCATCCGGACTGGCCGCCGGAAAAATTGCCGCCGGATGCGCCTGTGGAAGAGCCGCCCGGCCAGCCGGCGGAAGTGCCACCGATGGACCCTCCACAGGAACTGCCGCCACTCACGCCGCCACCCGGTGTGCCGGGAGGCCAGCCCAACGAAATTCCTTAATGTTGCATTAACGGTTTTATTATTGCGCGGCAAGAAAATGAGGTGGGTAACTACACGTGCACCACCTCATTTTTTGCTTGTCTCGCCGCATTTTTTGTTAGCGGAAAGTGCACGCTGATACACAGACCGCGTTTAACTAATCCTTCCGTGACTTCCAGCTCGGCCCCATGGGAATGAGCGATACGCCGTACCAACGAAAGTCCGATACCGCTGCCGCGTCGATGGTCCTGATCGGCGCGGTAAAAACGTTCAAAAATCCGTTCGCGTTGCTCGGCATCGGGCACGCCCGGCCCATTGTCCCGGACACACAACGTAATGCCGCTAGTGGATGGACTCGTACCACACAGCAGTTCTACGCGACTGCCTTCGCCGGAATAGCGTAAGGCGTTGTCCAGCAGATTGCGCAACAGGATGCCCAGTTCATCAACATCGCCACAAATAAAACAGGGTTGCGCATCAATGTGGATAATCTGTTGGCGCTGTTGCGCCACGATATCGAATTCATCTGCCACCAGCTTGACGACGCGCACCAGATCAACACGTTCATGCTTGCGGCCGTAATTGGATTCCAGCCGTGCCGAATCCAACAGTTGCTGGGTGAGGCGGGTGCCGCGTTCGACGGCGGTAATCAGACGCCCAAGCGCTGCGCGTGTGTCATCAAGATTGGTGGAACCCAGTGCAACCTGTGCGTGAGTTTGAATGGCGGCCATAGGGGTGCGCAATTCGTGGGCAGCGTCGGCGATGAACTGCCGTTCATTGTTGATGGCGGTATTGATGCGCAGCAACATACGGTTAAACGATTCAATCAGCGGCGTTAATTCCAGCGGTAATTTTTTTGTTGGCAGCGGCGTCAGGTCATATTCCTGTCGCGCTGCAATATCTTTCTGCAACTCCGTCACCGGTTTTAACGACCAGCCCACAACCAGCTTCAGGGTTAAGGCGAGGGTGGCGAATACAATCAGCGCCGCAAGAAAAGCTCCTTTAATCCACTGGGCCAGATTGCCTTTAAAGGCATCCTGCGGAACACCGGTCTGCACATAGACTCGGCCGCTGGCATCTTCCACGCTGTAAACCCGCCAGATGCGCCCTGCAATTTCCACGGTGGAAAAACCAGGCTGAAAATCCGGGCGAAGCGGCGATGATGGAGACTCCATTGAGCGCAGCAGGCTGCTCCGGTCCTTGCTCCAAATTTGAAAACTCAGGTCATCCTCGCTCACCTGTTGGTCGTCCGGTAACAGCAGGCGATTGGAATCAGCGGACAGCAGGCTGATATTTTCCGGCAGCGAGGTGACGATCTGGTGCGCAACGTCGCGCAGGGATTTATCCCACCAGCCGGTCTGTTCGCTGGTCATGGAGACAATGTGCAGACAGGACCAGAGCGTCCACATCCCAAATAACACCAGCATGGTGGCCAGCAGTAAGCGCCCGCGTAGACATATCATGATTTTTCTTCACCTATGCGATAACCAAAGCCGTGGATGGTGGTGATGATGTCGTCACCGAGTTTGCGGCGCAGCTGATGGATGTACACAGCGACGGTGTTACTTTCGATTTCGCCGTCGTTGCCGTAAACCAGTTGTTCCAGTTGTTCCCGTGGCACAGTACGCCCGCGTCGCTCCATCAGTACTAAGAGCGTGCGGTATTCGTTGCGACTGAGGTGCACCTGCTCGTCATTGCGCGTGACGATCTGGCTGCTGGGGTCGAGGGTAATGGTGCGGTATTGGAGCAGCGGCGATACGCGACCCTGTGTGCGGCGGATGACAGCCCGCAGGCGCGCGCCCAGCTCCTCCAGTTGAAAAGGCTTAACGAGGTAATCGTCTGCGCCGGCGTCGAGGCCGCGAATGCGATCACTGAGTTGATCGCGCGCGGTGATAATTATGACTGGCGTCGTGTCGTAGCGATCCCGCATGAGTTTAAGCACCTGCAGGCCAGAACCGCCAGGTAACCCCAGGTCAAGCAGCACGGCGGAAAAACCGTGTTCTACCAGCGCGAGCCGGGCGGCCACGCCGTCGGCGACACGCTCTATTTCCCAGTGATCCTGACGTAATCCGAAGCCGATGGCTTCTGCCAGCATGTTGTCATCTTCCACCAACAGGATTTGCATAATGCGCTCTCACGACCGGAATGGAGAATTATTGTAGCGGGGCTGCCGCATTATCCGGTGTGGTTTTTAAGACTTCCTTAAGCCGGTGCAGAGGCCATCACTAAGGTCGTGGGACGCGGTCGAGCGTGGCGATATGTCAGAAGTGATTCATGGGTGATGACGCGGACTAATCGTCCTCGCGCGTCACCAGCATTTCCAGGCCGACACCCGGATCTTCTTCACCGCAGGCGGCAATATCCGCCGGACTGCCGGCTTCTGCCTCGTGGTGAGTCAGCAGGATGTCGCGATGTTCCGCGTCCGGTTGCTGACTCTGTTTATCGACTTCCGGCTTTTTAGGGGCTTCGTCTTTCGGTTGCTTGTCGTTCATATCATTGCTCCTGTGCAATCATGTTAAATCCACATCGGCTTCGCTGTTTTGCGCAATTAATCTAGCAGTGCTAATCAAACCCAGATGGCTTAATCCCTGCGGGAAATTACCCCAGAGCCGCTGGGTTTTTGGATCATATTCTTCGGCGAGCAAACCAACGTCATTGCTTAAACTGAGGACTCGTTCAAATAAAATTTCCGCATCTTTCTGGCGACCACTGAGGCAATAGTTGTCGGCCAGCCAGAAGCAACAGATCAGGAAGAGGCCCTCATCGTTAGCTTGATCACCGGTCCGGTAACGCCGCACCAGACCATCTTCGCAGAGCTCCCGCTCGATGACCTCAATGGTCGCGAGCATGCGCGGATCATCGGCCGGTACAAATCCCACCAGAGGAATCATTAACAGGCTGGCATCGACTTCGGGGTTACCGTAGCGCTGGGTAAAGTGCCCGCCTGTGGGATCCACGCCATGCTTAAGCACGTCCGCGTGGATTTCATCGCGCAGGCGACGCCAATGCTCCAGCGGCGCCTCAAAGCCAAACTGTTCTGCATCTTTTATGCAACGATCAAAGGCCGCCCAGCTTAAGACCTTGGAATGAGTGAAATGATCGCAGATGGTTCGGAACTCCCAGATGCCGGTGTCCGGTTGGCGCCAGCGGGTTTCCAGATGGCTCATGATCTCGCACTGCAGAGCCCAGATTTCTTCATTTAACTCAAGGCCATGCCGGCGCGCCAGATGGAGGATTTCCATCAGCTCACCGCGCACGTCCAGCTGATACTGATTATTCGCGGCATTCCCGATACGCACCGGCTGACTATTAGCGTAGCCGGGCAGCCAGGGCAGCTCCTCTTCCGGTGGAGCAATACCGGCGGCCACCGTGTAGAGCGGATGGAGCGGTTCGTCGTGCAGCTCTGTGATCTTCACCAGCCAGTCACGCCAATGGCAGGCTTCTTTGCGAAAGCCTTCGTTGAGCAGCACCGCCAGCGCAAACGCCGCATCGCGCAGCCAGCAGAACCGGTAGTCATAGTTGGCTTCGCCACCGGGGACTTCCGGCAGGGATGTTGTGACGGCAGCGATCATGCCGCCGGTGGGGTTATAGATCATTGCCTTGAGCGTGATGAGCGAACGCTTAACCTGACTTTCCCACCGTCCACGGTAGTCACACGTCGCAATCCAATTGCGCCACCACTGGGCGCACTCCGATACGGCCTGCTGCGGGTCAGGCAGACGCGGCCACGGCCGGTCGGCGTCGGTGTAACGCAGGATGAACCAGTGCTGTTCACCGGCGGCGATGACGAAGCTCGCCCGCGCGCTGGCAGCGGTGCAGGTCAGCGTGAGATCACTGTTGAGGATCAGGCGCTGCTCCCGTTGCCGGAAGATGACCTCTTGTTCCTGGTCCTGCTGCAGATCCGGGGTGGATTTGCCGAAATTAAAACGCGGGTTGCATACCATCTCCATGTTGACGGTGCCGCTGATGCCTTCGACGATGCGCACGATGTGGCACTCGTCGATGGGCATGGCATCGAGGATGCGCAGGCTACCGCCGGCGGTTTCAACGTGTGTTTCGAGCACCAGGGTGTCCATCTGATAGTGGCGGCGGACGTCCACTAATGAATCCCGTGGCGCGATAGACCAGCGGCCGTGGCTTTCATCACCCAGCAGTGCGCTAAAGCAGGCGGGGTCGTCGAAGCGGTCTGGGCTAAACCAGTCGATGCTGCCATCGCGGGCCACCAGTGCGGCGCAATGCAGGTTGCTGAGCAGGGCGTAATCTTCGATAGGTTTGGACACGAGGCATCCTTTTAATCAATGAACATCCACAGGATCAGGCCGATCACCAGAAGCAGCAGCAAGCCTCCTGCCATCGCACCGCGATGGATGCTGAGCCAGAACTGCAAGCTCCGATCGGTGGCCCGGTCATCAAAACGGCCATGGCTTGCGAAGTTGCCGGCCACCGGTGCAAACAAGTTGTCTTCTCGCTGATCGGCGGGGGCGGGGGGTGGAACGGAGAGGTCCATTTGCCCCGTGAACCCTTGTTTGGCCGCCATGCGATCCGCCAGGCCGGGAAAGAGCTTGTTGCCAATGATGGTTTTCAGGGCGGGAAAACCCACGTACAGCTCGCGGCGGCGGTGCTTCGAAGCCCACAGAATTGCCTTGGCGGCCAGCTCCGGCTGGAAGATCGGTGGCAGCGGCTGAGGTTGAGCTGACTGCCGATGCCGCGCCCACTGAAACTGCGGCGTATTGAACGCAGCCAGATGCACCATGGTGAGATGAATGGGAGAGTTTTCATAAAGCAATTCCACCCGCACTGAATCGGTAAAACCGCGCACTGCAAATTTCGCGGCGCAATAAGCCGATTGAAGCGGAATTCCGCGGTAGGCGAGGGCGGAACCCACCTGCACGATAACGCCACGGTTACGTGCCCGCATATATTTCAGCGCGGCCAGCGTTCCGTATACCGCGCCGAGATAACTGACCTCCGTGACGCGGCGATATTCATCGGTAGTCATCTCCACCGCCCGCGAAAGTACGGTGACCATGGCGTTATTAACCCAGACATCAATGGGGCCGAGTTCTTGCTCAACCCGCGCGGCCGCATGGGTGACTTGATCGGCATCGGCAACGTCCAGCGAAATGGCCAGTGCTTTACCGCCCAATGTGGTGATTTCCTCAACTGCTGCGGCTAAACGTTCCGCATCACGCGCGAGCAGCGCCACGACAGCGCCATCTTGAGCAAAAGCCAGCGCTGCGGCCCGGCCTATGCCTGCGGACGCTCCGGTAATCACAACAACGCGTTGCTTGGAAGGTTGTTTGGAAGTGTGTGTCATGAATGCTCTCGCCTGAATATTGGGTGGTGGTAGTGAGCATCATTGTCGAAAAAAATCGACGGGAGGAATAAAAATTGCGTTTGAAAAAGCAGACCGGATCGAGGTGCCTCGACCCGGTTGCACGAGGAGTAAATACAGTATTAGTCGTCGTATTTATCCATCAGTTTTTTACATTCTTTGTGCTTATCTTTGTAGCGTTTTTCTTTGGTCTCTTTCCATTTTTCGAGACGGTCCATTTCATCGTCACTCAGTACAGCATCCAATTGCTCTTTTTTGCGTTCTTTCAAGGCTTCGATTTCATCGTGCGCACGTTCTTTGATGTCCTTTTTCTGATCTTTGTAGTTTTTCATAATGGTTTCGACTTGATCAGCTTTTGCACCTTGCAGATTCAACGCTTTGATCGCATCGTCATCGGCGAGGGCTGCCAGCGGCATAGCCATAGTTAAACCTGCTACTGCAATCATTTTTTTCATTTGCATGATGTATCTCCTTACATTTTTAGGGCAATTCAATGAAGCCATAGGCGAAGTTTTTCTGTCGATGGCTCTCAGACAGCAGCAACAAATGCGCTGCAAGTTGCTACCTATTTCTTGACTGGAGATAGCGCAGAAAGTTGTGTAATTTGCCACACATAGACC
>CAYUVQ010000086.1:0-2385 GCA_964448175.1 uncultured Cellvibrionaceae bacterium
TTCTTTTTAAACACTATTAGCTATAGTCGCCATGCTATATAGTTTATTAGACCATATGGTTATTGTTTATTTGACAATATGAGATGACCCCTTTATAAATCATCATCGGAGCTACCAGACTGGTTTCCAAAATAACAGCAATACGGTTTGGTTTTCTTCGATGCAATCTGTCTTCAAAAGACAGGATCTCTGTCACAGTCCTTCCTCCTTTTCTAAGCTGTATTGGTCGAAAGGCTAATCTCCTGGAGTCTAATAATGAAATTAACAATCGCCAACAAAAGTGTGATTTCTTCACTCATATGTGCGGCAGCGCTGTGTGTCTCTGCCGTTAGCGCACAAACCTTGACATCAAATGCAACCGGTACTCATAACGGATTTTATTATTCATTCTGGAAGGATTCTGGAAACGCGTCGTTTGGTTTGCATTCCGGCGGGCGTTACACCTCGCAATGGGATAACAGCACCAACAACTGGGTAGGTGGAAAAGGCTGGAACCCGGGCGGCCCGCGCGTGGTGAATTATTCCGGTACGTATAACGTGGATAATTCGCAAAACTCCTACGTGGCACTGTACGGCTGGACCCGCAACCCGTTGATCGAATACTACATTATTGAAAGTTACGGTTCGTATAATCCGTCTTCCTGTTCCGGTGGCACCGACTATGGCAGTTTCCAGAGCGATGGTGCGACGTACAACGTCCGTCGCTGTCAACGGGTTAACCAACCGTCGATCGAAGGTGACAGAACCACTTTCTATCAATACTTCAGCGTAAGATCTCCCAAGAAAGGTTTCGGTAATATTTCCGGCACCATTACGGTGGCTAACCACTTTAATTTCTGGGCGAGCAAAGGTTTGAACCTGGGATCGCATGACTACATGGTACTGGCCACCGAAGGTTACCAAAGCCGTGGCAGCTCCGACATTACTGTAAGTCAGGGCAGCAACAATGGCGGCGGCAATAATGGTGGTGGTTCCAGTTCTTCTCCATCAAACGGCGGTGGTAAAACTATCGTAGTCCGCGCGCGTGGAACAACGGGTGAAGAGAGCATTACTCTTAAAGTGAATAACACAACCGTAGCAAGCTGGAGATTGAGCACCGGCATGTCCAACTACACCGCGACGACTAACTTGTCTGGTGGTAGCGTTGTAGAGTTTACGAATGATGGTGGTAACCGCGATGTGCAGGTGGATTATCTGAGCGTGAACGGTTCTGTTCGTCAGGCTGAAGATCAGACTTATAACACCGGTGTTTATCAAAACGGTTCCTGTGGTGGCGGTAATGGCCGCAGTGAGTGGATGCACTGTAACGGCGCTATCGGCTTCGGCAACCTGTAAGGATATTTCGTTATTGAGCAGGATCTCGTAGTTAAAAAGGGGCAGACTGTATCTGCCCTTTTTTACCAATACCTAACAATAATAATCAGAGGTATAGCGATGAATCTCACCAAAACACATTTATTGATTGCGGCGGCTACAGGTGCATTTGTTGTCCACGCTGCGCACAATTTAACACCCCGTGATGCTGATAATTATCAGCTGACGATCCTCGAAAGCCGAGTGCAGGATCTGGAAATTCTACTGGCAAAAAAAGAACAGGAACTGCTTGACGCACGTTTGTTTGCGTTTGACTCCGTTGAGCCAAAGCGCTCCGGCAGTAAAATCCTTGCGGCGAATACTTCTGCCCCGGTACACAGCGAACTGAGTCCAGAAACAGTGGAAGCGGATGCTGCAGTCATGCAAATAGCCGCTGCGAATGACCAGGCCGTAAAAGATCTCATCACCCAAACTGAAAATGATCCGCGTTCCTTCACTGAAAAAGTAACAGAGCTGCTAGGCAGCAATCCTAGTCGGGAAAGCCTCGCCATCGCCAGCAAAAGTATCTATGACCTCGCCGACAACGCTACCATTCTGCCGGACTACGCACTCACCTCGCTTTATCAAAATCAGAAAAATCCGGATATCAAACGCGTTGCTGCACAAGTGATGTCGCTGCGTGGTGACAACACCTTAATTGAAAAGCAAATTACCGAAGCAGAAGCGGGCTTGCACAGCCCTGACCCAGCGACACGCCAGAAAACGCTGGTTGAACTGGCAAAGACGCGTTATCACAGTGCGGCAAATGCCATTGCGCCCTTGCTGCAGGATAACGATGTGGGCGTAAAATTGGATGCGCTTCTGGCCTTGCGCGCAACCGGCAATGAAAGTCACGTGTATCTGGTGGAAAGTCTGGTGAATCATCCGGACCCATCGGTGAGCTGGTTGGCCAAGGATGTTATCAGTGAGCTGCGGATGCTGAGCGATCAAGCGCGTACACAAATTGCCAGTCGGGATATCGTGGCAGAATTGCCAGTGGTACAGGCTCCTTAATTTATAGAGCTCAACCGC
>CAYUVQ010000086.1:2485-12882 GCA_964448175.1 uncultured Cellvibrionaceae bacterium
TATCGTGGCAGAATTGCCAGTGGTACAGGCTCCTTAATTTATAGAGCTCAACCGCATTTATAGAACTCAACCGCGCATTATTTTTTTGAGCGTTAATGAACATCTGATTAACGTCTTAACAAACTTAAATACCAGGACAGCATGCATATAAATTTATTTTTATATGCATGCTTTTTTTTCGCGGCAAGTTATTGTTTCTTTTCTGCTGTCGCCGGCTTCTGGGCAAACTTGAACAGGAACGAAAAATCCGACTTGTTCGGGCTGCCAGCCGGTGTTGCCATTCCATGACAACCCATGCAGCTGCTGTTGGGCTGGATGTAACTTTCCATCGTGACATTAGCCACAGTCTGCGGTTCAGGTTGCCCCTGCGGATCATTCCGATCATCGGATGTGGAGCCGCGTTGAGTAGCAACTAACTGATAATAACGGAACACTGTCTGCGCCAGATTTTGCTGTGCCGCCGCATTAATTTTTTGGGTCTCGGCAGGAATGGGCACTACACGACTCAAGGGGTCAGGTGTGGTAATGGTGACCCCTTCTTTGGGTACGCACACCAGTTGATCTTCCTGTTGCTGCCAGAGACACGCCGCATGGTTTGTATTCATGGCGGAGGCTTTGTCATTGAAGTAGGAATAGAAAACCCCGTCTGCAGGTTTGTCGACCCACTTGCCGTCAACCTTTTCTTTCGGTGGCACATTGTCGACATGTTCAAACGTAGACCACAACCATTGCGGATGGCCGTTGGCTTTGGTTGCAAGGTGCAAGCCGGTCAATCCCAGCGTGGCGGCTTTGGTTTTGCCGGTAGGCTGGCCTTTCTCGTCAAAGATGTCGACCTGCGCCTGCATCGTCAGGTATCGGCTCGCGTCATCTTCTTGAGTCAGCAATCGCCAGCTGGCTTTTACCGTTGTTGCCGCATCAGGGAATTTAATGTCCTCTGCCTGACTGAGTTTATCGAGGTCATAAAAATGATTATTAACAATGTAGTCGTAACCCGCCTGATTCACGTGGGTCGCGTAATAAGTGGGGTTGCCGCGTTGATCAATTAACCAGCCACCGGCAGTGCGCTCAATAAGATTCACCACGCCGGTATTTTTTAAAACTGACACGTTGATCTTGCTGAGGTTCGTGTCGTAGGTGCCGGATTGCCAGGTGCCGGGGTCGGCAGCATTCGGTAAAAAAATCTGATCGACGGTTTTGTAGGTCTGCCAGACCTGCGGCCCTTTGGCTCCGACAGGCTGGTCGCAGTCGGGTTGTCCTCGTTGCGCCGCACGTGCGGGTCGGTTCAGTGCAACAAACATCTGCCAGCTGTAGCGATCAAATTCCTGCTGACTGGCTGACGGCGCAGGTGCCTGAGCTGGCGAGGTGCACGGCCAGGACCATTGCTGATTCTCGGTGGATAGATTGTGCGAGGTTTTGTCGGCGTGGGTGGTCAGGCTACCCAGTAAAGCCATCAACACAACACCATGGCTGAGTTTGTACATTATTATTGCTCCAAGCTGTTTGTTAAGAAATCCTGCACTGCAGAACCCGGTTGAGGCTGCAGTGTAAAGGGGCGTGAAGTTTGTCGCCTTGGTCACGATCACATCCCCGGCAAAATAGCGGGATTGGGTAAAAGAATAAAGAAATACGCGGAGGTCGATGACCACCGCGTATTTTTACAGCCACAACGGTTGAAAGAAGTTAACGAAAATTTTGCAGAGTGTCTAATCAATGCCGGTAACTAATACCGACCATGACGATGATAACTGTAGTCGCGATGTTGATGATCCCGTTGCTGCTGGCGGTGGTCCAGCGCCCGATTCTGCTCATCGTAATAACGATTCATCCGGTCCCGCTCGCGGTTAAGCCGATCCCGTTCCCGGTTTAGCGCATCGCGTTTCTGATTTGCGATGTGTGCGATGGCCTGGTGGTCGCCCCGGCGTTGACGGCTTTGCCAGCGATCAATCTCCCGATTTTCGGCATCCAGGTTGCGCATCATCGCGTCAAACCGACGATGCATCGCTTCCCGTTCGCGATTGATCTGCTGCCGCTCCTGCTCAACCCAGTGCTGCCGTTCATGCGCAAACGCAGGCATCGCCACCACCAGCCAGCCCCACACAACCAACAACCCGGCTACAACCATCAATGCTTTTTTCATGATTAACCTCCTGGTGTTTACCTGAAAGTTAACGGAGCCATGCTGAACAAAAGCTGAAGATTTGAATGAACAATTTTTTCCGCAGCAGCTTTCTCACAGGAATTGAGAACGAGATAAATACAGAAAGCGCAGAACAATGTGGCGCAGCTAATGCGTAATTTTTTTGAGGGTCAGTCTTCTTTCCGAGTGAACAGCTCGATGGTGATGTGCACCAATTCCTCGTGCTGACGAAGCAGCGTTTTAAAATATTCCGGCGATGTTTCGCTGGTCGTGTGCAGACTTAAAATGCACGCATAACTGCCCCGCCCAACCCGCCACACATGCAGGTCAACAATCTCTGCGGGGATCGGGCTTCTGGCAATTACCTCGCGCACCTCGTCAGTAATGGGCGCACCCATTTCAGCATCAACCAGTGCGCGGCCAGATTCTTTAATCAAACCTGTGGCCCACACCGCGACGAGCACACCACCGACAATACCCATCAGCGGATCAAGCCAATCTGCACCCCAGAACTTGCCGCCGAGCAGGGCGATGATCGCCAGTACGGACGTGGCAGCGTCGGTAATCACGTGAAGATAAGCGGAGCGCAGATTCAAATCCTGATGGCTGTGGTTATGGCTGTGGCTGTGATGATCGTGGTGATGGGAATGAGAGTGGTGGTGACTATGTCCATCGCGCAACCACCAGGCACAAATAAGATTAACCACCAGTCCCACCGCTGCGATAGCAATGGTTTCGTTGTAATGAATTTCACCCGGCGTGATCAGTCGTTCGATAGAGTGATAGAACATCAGCGCCGCCACCATCAGCAATAAAATTGCACCGGTGTATCCGCCAAGCACTTCAATTTTCCAGGGACCAAATGTAAACCGCACATCGCCCGCAAAACGTTGGGTGAGCCGATACGCCAGCAGCGCCAGTCCCAGCGCGAGAACGTGCGAACTCATATGCCAGCCATCCGCCAGCAATGCCATGGAATTGAAATACCAGCCGCCGGAAATCTCAATCACCATCATGACCAGCGTCAGGATAAGTGCGCGCAATGTGTTTTTTTCGGCAAGGGGGTTGTGCTGGTCAAAGGTATGGGAGTGGCACAGACGTTCCGGCGGCTGGGTCATGGTTTTTTTACCATAATAAGACAGTGATCCGGCTATGGTAATCGCCAATGCCCGCTTATGAAACCGTGGTCGGGTTTTGGATGTAGCCTTGAATCACACCATCAATTACCCAAAAAAATCCAGTTGCTCATCACCGTGCTTTTTGGGGCGCGGTGGGATGATCAGGGGCTTGCGAAAGCGCGAGTCGTCGAGGGTGTGGAAACGGCTGTTGCGGTTCAGTCCAAGGCGGGCCACGCTTTTGCGGAAACGCTGGCGAAATAAATCGGCCCACAGGCCTTCGCCGTGCATGCGCGATTTAAAATCGGCGTCGTAATCTTTTCCGCCGCGCATATCGCGGATGCGATTCATCACGCGCTCGGCGCGGTCGGGGAAATGCGCTTCCAGCCATTGTTGAAATAATGGGTTCACTTCCCAAGGCAAACGCAATACGGTGTAGCCGGCGCTGGTTGCACCGGCTTCCTGCGCGGCGGCGAGGACATGTTCCAGTTCCTGTTCAGTGACAAAAGGAATAATCGGCGCAACGCTGACTGAAACCGGAATTCCCGCCTCTGCTAATTTACGGATGGTTTGCAGGCGGCGCGTGGGTGAGGCTGCACGCGGTTCCAGTGTGCGGGCAATGCCATGATCCAGGGTGGTGATGGTTACAGCCGCAACGGCCTGTTGCTTTTGCGCCATTGCCGCAATGATATCGATGTCCCGTTCAATTAACGCGGATTTGGTAATTACCCCCACGGGATGTTCGCATTCACGCAAGACTTCCAGCACCTGTCGTGTGAGCTGGAATTGCCGGTCGCAGGGCTGATAAGCATCGGTGTTGACGCCCAGGGCGATACAACTGGGAACATACGCTGGACTGGCCAGCTCACGCCGCAATAATTCTGGCGCATTGATCTTCGCATAAAGACGCGTTTCAAAATCCAGCCCCGGCGATAGTCCCAGGTAGGCGTGGGTGGGGCGGGCAAAACAGTAGATGCAGCCGTGTTCGCAACCGCGATAAGGATTTAACGAAACGCTGAATGGCAGATCCGGCGAAGAATTGCGGCTGAGGATGCTCTTGGCGGTTTCCCTCGTTACAAACGTTTTAACAGGCTGGCCGTTGTCATCTTCATCATGCCACCAGCCATCGTCTACACCTTCTATGGTCTGGGTTTCATAACGGCCGGCCAGATTGGTTACTGCACCGCGCCCCTTCTGCGCTTTCAGGGGCGGCGCTATCCATTGACTGTCCCAATCGCCCTGCCATTCCTCCGGCTGGTTAAGATCATCGTCGCGCGTCATAAGTCACCACAATACTGTACGAAAATACAGTATTGTGGTGAATGGCTGGGTGAATAGCAAGCGAAGCGCGGGAAGCCTTACAGCAGGATCAGGTGATTGGGCAATTCGTTTTTCTGGTGCGTCGCCGGCACATGTTGTTGCAGAATTTCTCCACAACCTTTGAGGCAATGGGTGAGGCCTTCATGGGTTTTGCCCGCTTTAACCGCGGCGACAAATTCATCGACCAATGCTTGCCATTGCGTCTGTGCCACCTGCTGATTGATTCCGCGATCCGCAATGATTTCCACGTAGCGCTCCGCTTCCGATACAAACAGCAATACACCAGTTTCGCCATGGGTGTGATGCAGGTTATTTTCGAGAAACTGCCGGCGTGCCATGTTGGCCGCGCGCCAGTAACGTACCGATTTCGGGATGAGGCGGATACGCAATGCAGGAATGCGGAACAGGCCGGCGAGAGCCAGGAAGGTCAGCCATTGCACCAGCAGCACATCAGCGGTGGTTAACCAGAAGGGCGTGAACAAAACAGGTAACGGGATCAGCAACGCAATAGCGGCAGCCCAGAGCACGGGGATGTATCGATAATCATCGCTCTGCCGTGCCACGACCGCGACGAGTTCTGCATCCGTATGCCGTTCAATGTCCGCGATGAGCTCGGCTGTGCTTTGTAATTGATCTGGATTAATTATTGTCATTACCATCCTCCCGAGGCGCCACCGCCTCCAAAACCACCACCGCCACCACCAAAGCCCCCGCCGCCGAAGCCACCACCTCCACCGAAACCGCCCAGGCCGCCGTAGTAGCCACCGCGACGATAACCGCCGCCGGTACCGCCGGAGCTGATGGCCAGTAAGAAGATCACGCCAATCAATACAAAGATCATAAACAGCGGCAGCCGTTTTTTCTGGGTAGAGACCTCGCGCATTTCATATTCGTTACCCAGGGCGGCGATGATCGCAAAAGTGCCCTCGCGGATGCCGTCGTTAAACTGTGCCTGTTTGAACTTCGGCAGAATGATGGAGTGAATAATGTTGGCCGAAATCGCGTCGGTTAACGTGCCTTCCAGACCGTAACCCACCTCAATGCGGACCCGCCGCTCTTCCTGAGCGACGAGCAGGATCGCGCCGTTGTCTTTGTCTTTCTGACCAATACCCCAGGCGCGGCCAAGCTGATAACCGAAGTCTTCTATCACCTGACCTTGCAGATTGCTCAGCGTGACCACCACGACCTGATTACTGGTGGCCTGCTCATGGGCCGCGAGTGCCTCGGTGAGCTCCCGCTCTGTCTGTGCATCAAGCAAATTAGCATTGTCGACAACGCGACCAGTAAGCTCAGGAAACTGAAGCTGTGCAAAGGCGCACTGGCTGATCAAAGCCAGCAGCAAAATCACCGCCGCTGACTGGCGCATCAGAATTTAACCTCTGGTGCTTTATCTGCCCCTTCGCTGGTGGCTTTATATACGTCACGAATTTGCAGATCTGAGTACAGGATGCCGTGCCAGATGCGCCCGGGGAATGTACGGATTTCGGTGTTGTAACGTTCGACGGCCTGGATGTAATCGCGGCGCGCCACCGCAATGCGATTCTCGGTTCCTTCCAGTTGTGACTGCAGCGCAAGAAAATTCTGGTTGGATTTCAGATCCGGATAACGCTCTACCACCACCAGCAACCGTTGCAACGCGCTGCCCAGCTGCGCCTGCGCCTGTTCGAACTGCTGTAGTTTTTGCGGATCATCGATGACATTTTCATCCACCTGCATGGAGCCTACTTTGGCCCGCGCCTCAACTACAGCGGTCAGGGTTTCGCGCTCCTGAGCGGCATAACCCTTTACGGTCTCTACCAGATTCGGCACCAGATCCGCCCGGCGCTGATACTGGTTCTCCACCTGTGACCAGGTCGCCTTCACCTGTTCGTCCATGGTCGGAATGTTGTTGATGCCGCAACCTGCCAGCAGCGACAGCACTGCGGCAAAAAAAGCGGCTTTGCCTAATGAGACGGGATAAGAAGACATAGTGATATTCGCTCCTGCGTTATCGGGGGAAGTTGTTTGATGGGGATGCCCCGCCATTATTCAACGGTGGCCTTGTTCTGTCTGGAACACTACAGGATATGCCGCGCGACTTATAGCGGCTTCCGGGGTGCGGTTGTGTTAGGCAGAGGAGCGACTATAATCCGGTGAACTATTAAAAAGTACCCACCGCACCTATGAAAACCCCGATCTTTAATATCCACGACTTAATTGTCGTTCTGACGCTGGCCGTCTGTCTGCTGCTGGTTGTGTTTCAGTGGCTGCTATCCAAACAAAAAGCAATTGGCACCTATCTGCTATCCGGATTTTTTGTGTGCGTCGGCTTGACGGCTTTATGCAATCTGCTGCTGTGGAATGACTATATTCTGCTCCACACGCCCACCGCAAAAGCGCTGCTGGCACTGGGAATGGCTGCATCGGTGGTGGGCAAAAGTGTCTGTCTGTATTTATATGTGGTGGCGATCACCCGGGAAAATTTCAATCTTAATCGCTGGCACGCACTGCATTTACTGAATCTTGTGGCGGTGATGGGGTTCATTGTGATTGGCAATCTCGATAGCGATCATCTGCGCTTTCGCCCGGTGATTTATTCACCATTTAGCAATCAGCTGACGGATTATTTATGGAATTATCTGAAAATACTGCCGGTCGTTTATGCGTTCGGAGCGGTGTGGGTCATTCGCCAGTACAAACAACAGTTAAAGGAATTTTACTCTGATCTCAGCCTGCAGGGACCTTTCTGGTTGCTCCTGTTGACCACGGGATTTGCGATCAACTGGTTGTGGTCGCTGATTGTTCATGTCCTGGGTCAGGCGATCGACGCACAGATCGCGGATGTGTTTGGCATCTTTGATAACTACATTACCTTCTTGCTAGTGAATGCATTGTTTGTATACAGCTTGTTATATGCGCATCAATTGTTGCAGACCAAAGGCAAGGTGAAAGAGAAGGAGCCAGCGGTCAACGTTGAACCCTCGGCGGAGGTGATCGAGCAGATTCGGCAGGCAATGGAAGGAGAGCAACTTTATCTCAAACAGAATTTAAATATTGAGGAGTTCGCGCGGCATCTGGGTATACATTACCGTGAAGTGTCGAACATCCTCAATCATCATTTCAATACAAATTTCTTTGAATTTGTTAATCAATATCGCGTTGATCAGGCAAAAAAACTGTTGCTGGACCCCAGTCGATCCGATACGACCATCATGGAAATTTTTCTGGAGTCCGGCTTTAACAGTAAGTCATCCTTCAATCGGTTTTTTAAACGTTACACCGGCATGTCGGCGGCGGAGTTTCGCAAGCAAATCCGGCAGCAATAGCCGCCGCCCACAGACTAATTACGTTTTCGCAGGCGTAACAACAAGCCGCTCAGCAGTAACAGGCTGCTCCAATGGAACGCTCCACCGCCACTGCTGCCGGAAGTGCGCGGTGTGGAGCTGGCAGATGAAACGCTGCTCGACGCAATACTGACAGCGCTAGACGATGTACTGCTGGAGCTGAGCGCTGAACTTGATACGGCGAGTGAACTCGCGCTCGAACTGCTCCCCGATTCATCAGCGGGTGGTGTGCCCGTGAATCCAAGAGCATTCTCGTGAGTAAGCGAAAGAATCAAAATGCCATCCTGCACATTGACGTTTTCTGGCGCAAAGTCCACACGGTTTTTATCAAAGCTCCAATCAGCTTTATTCCAGCGTGTCGCATCAAACGTATCGAAGTCATCACGCCAAGCCGGTTCAAACGTTTTGGATTCCTGGTTGTAGGACTGGTATTCGATGTAATTCACAAATTGATACACCGGCAGGGTTGAATCGTCCCAAGGGCCGACCCAACCGGCGTCTTCGTGGGACCAGAGATTGAAGCGCAAGCTTTGCGGGTTGCTCAAACCCGTGACCGTCGAGGTACCATTGATGCGGCGCACTTCTTCCCCATCCAAATACCAGGCCACGTAATCCGGAGTCCATTCCACCACATAGGTGTGATAAGCATCGGCGAGTGATGTTGCCGCATCGTGAACTTGTAACGAATCAATCGTCGGGCGACTGGAGCCGAGGATAATATTGCTTTGCCACTGAGTTGCATCGTTTTTTCCAAACACTTCGATATCAATTTCTTCCCAGAAGGTATTACCTATTTCAGAGCCGTTTTTGTAAGTAAAAAAGGTAGACAGAATGCCGCTGCCTTTGGCAACACGCATGCGAATTTCGTAGCGCCCGTAGAGCACGCTTTCCGTGGAGAAAATTTCTCCCCCTTTGTAAGGTTTGGCATAGGAAGGGTGAATAACCGCGAGACCGAGTAAAGCAATGAGCAGATAAGACTTCATGATATTTCTCTTGAAAAGAAGGGATTGCGCCGAAGCGCAATCCCGGATGCCAGTGTTAATTTGTTCTTGTGAATTTATATTTTTGTTAATTTAATCCAGTCGATGTTAAAGCCACCGCTGTTGGCATAGATGGCCAGGTTCTGGCTGCCACCATTAAGATAAATATTGTGCGAAATTACGTGATACGTATCCCAGCTGCCGGTGTAGGGAACACTGATGGTGCCCAGGCCTACGCCATCACGGTCCAGCGTGAACTGAGCCGTAGTCAGGGCTGAAGCGACACGGTATTCCACACGGTAGGTGCCGGATTGGGGAATATTGACGTTGCGGTATTTAAACCACTCACCGGCATCGATATAACCGACGATGCCGCCGCTGGCGAGAACGCTGCCGCCCACTTCATTGAAGTTCTCGGCTTCGATAAAGATGGGTGCGGTGCTGCCACCGCCATTATTACCGCCGTTGTTACCACCACCGTTATTACCGCCATTGTTGCCGCCGTTACCGCCACCATTGTCGGTTGGGGGTGTTCCGTTGTAACCGGTCTGTCCCTCACGAGTCAGTGCCAGTACCAGTACACCGTTCTTCACGACGACGTTGGCCGGATCGAAATCAGCGAGGTTTTCGCCAAACGTCCAGTTGGCCTTGCCCCACCGATTGCTGTCGAAGCTGTGGAAATCATCGCGCCAGCCCACGCCAAAACTGTTGGTCGCTGAGACGAAAGGTCTGTACTCAAAGTACTCAATGAACTGATACACCGGCAGGATATTGGGGTTGAAGTGGCCGACCCACTCCGCAATATTGGCCGCCCACAGATTGAAACGGATGCTCTGGGCGCTGTTCAGGCTGCTGACAAACTGGCCACCATTGATACGACGCACTTCGCTGCCGTCCACAAACCAGGCGACGTAGTTAGGCGTCCACTCCAGCACATAGGTGTGATAATCATCGCCCAGCGAAACGGGCGCGGTATGTACAGCCTCCGTTTTCGAGGTGGGGCGGTTAGTGCCGATGATCACATTGCTCTGCCATTGCGTGGCGTTGTTCTTGCCGAAGATCTCGATATCAATCTCTTCCCAGAAGGTGCCGTTTACCTCCGAGCCGTTTTTGTACAGGAAGAAAGTAGAGAGCACACCGCTGCCCTTCGCAGCGCGCATTCGCATTTCGTAGCGACCGTACTTATAGCTTTGATTGGAAAAAATCTCGCCGCCTTTATAGGGTTTGGCGGTAGCAGTGCCGGCCATGAACATGGCGGAGCCGAGGAGCAACAGGACAAATAGAGAATTGAATTTGCGCATAGAGTGTCACCTTTATGGTTATTAGAAGACTCTGGAGCGGAAGATCCGCCCAGCTATCATCCTCACAACATCTCAGGTGGTCGCGCCAGTTTCCGCACCACGCTTAAACTGGTGCGTATTTGGCGGGTGTGTCACCGCTTTAGGGTGAAGCAGGCAATCAGCGCAGCACGAATTCCTGAATCCGCTTAAGCGCATTGGGATTATCAAAGACATTGTTGTGC
>CAYUVQ010000087.1:0-3085 GCA_964448175.1 uncultured Cellvibrionaceae bacterium
GCGGGCCCCCCCCCGGCATGGCCGCCGGGGCCCACCCTACCGGCCGTTATGCCCAGGGCGTCCCGCAGGTCGCTCCGCCATTCATCGTCATTCAGCGCCCCACTAAAAACCTATTTCACACCCAGCAGCTCAATCCGGTACCCATCCGGATCTTCAACGAATGCCAGGATAGTCGTACCGTGTTTCATCGGCCCGGGTTCACGTACTATTTTGCCACCGGCTGCACGAATTTTTTCGCAGGTCGCGTAGACATCATCGCACCCCAGCGCGATATGACCGTACGCCGTGCCTAACTCATATTTTTCCACACCGTAGTTATAAGTGAGTTCAATCACTGAATGCGTGGCTTCATCTCCGTAGCCTACAAAAGCCAAGGTAAATTCCCCTTCCGGGTAATCCTGTTTACGCAAAAGTTTCATGCCGAGAATATCGGTATAAAACGCGATGGAGCGATCAAGATTGCCCACGCGCAACATAGTATGAAGTAAACGCATAAATCACCTTTACAGATTATTGACCACGAGTAGTAAAGAAAAAATCAGAAGCGTTGCTGTGCACTGACCAGCAACTGAAAATCGCTGATACCGGATTTGGCAGCCAGCGGCGTGGCGAAGTTTACGTGAACAACCTTGCCCACGCGAACTTTACTGGAACTGAAACGCAGACCAAAACCGATATTGGACAGATGAGGATTAGGCTGGCCGTCTTTATCACCCCACGCTTTGCCTGCATCGAAAAAGACAACGCCGCCCATGCGTACGATATTGAAGAGGTGAAAATCGGAGAAATAACGGCGCTCAAGCGTAAACAGATAGCGCTGATCGCCGCGCTGAAAATCCGTGGGATAGCCGCGCATCCCGGTTTCATCGCCAGCGGTGAGCTGTTCGTGTTGCAGCAAATCCTGCCCGACATCGTAACGAATTCGCGCGTACCAGCGGTTTTTATCGTTGATGAAATAGTTGTACGCGATTTCACCCCCGATAACCGAACTGTCGTTGCGACCGGATTCCAGATGATGACGGCCATCAATCTCTGCACTCATCTCCAGAATATGGTGATTACGCATATCGATTACGTTGGCGATTTTACCTTTATAGCGAATCATTTCATCGGCGCTGTCCAGTGACGTACCACCATAACCGATGCGGAATTCCGTATTCACCCCCAAGCCAATATCTTCCGCACGCTGGATCTGGTTTACGTTTTTAAAAACACCAAATTGATTATGTAGCGATTGAAAACCAATCCAGGGATACACGGCTTTACGATCTTCCGGAATACCGAGCACGGTTTTATCAATCTCGTAAAAGGTGTCTTCTTCTTTGGTAAAACCGATCAGGATTCTGCGTGTGTAGTCATTATCAATATGGGTAGCGACACCAAAAAACGCTTCGTGAAAAACCTGCTGATGGCGATACTCATTAATGATATCGCCACCGGAACGAATCACGCTGACCTCGGAAATATCATCCAATTGGATACCCGTGGCCCACGGCGTGCTCAGAGAATAAAATGGTTTCGCAACATATATCGAACTGTTGTCACCATCACTGGTTTCGGCGAAGGAAAGTTTTACAGAAACGGGTTTGTTCAGAAAGTGTGGATTGGAAAAACTGTAACGGATACTGTTGCGATCTGCAGTTTGTTCATAACCAATAACCACGCTGTTGCCAGAGCCGAGGATATTATCATCACTGATGGCAAAGCCGGATTCACTGTTATCGGCTTTTTGACTGAACGATACCTGCGGTTCGAGCGACCATGAATCCTGGGTAACAACGAGAATATCAATCTCATCACCACATACTGCGTCAGGAACAATATACGCGGTGGATAAATAATTCCGGGTCCGCAAAATACGCGCGCTTTCCTGAATCATCTTGCGATCAACAAGATCACCTTCGTGAAACAGCAATTGCGATTTAATAACATTGGGTTTGGTATTGATGTGAATTCGGTTTAAAAAACGATAAAGCCGATTGTTTTCATCCGGGTTGGATTCATCGAACACATCAATGTTGTTAAAGGTAATCTGACGGATTCTTTTGCCTTCATATTGCGCAAAATTATTGGTATCCAAACGGGTATTTTTATCGCGGGAAATATCGCCTTCCTGCCAGCTGTGCTCATAATGGATGCACTCCTGATCCGCTTCCGTTTTTTCAGAAATGGAATCCGTTTGCGCCAGCGCCCCAGCACTGAACAGCAACATCACACTAACAGCTAACCCATTACCCAGGGTCTTGATCATTTTTTGTTCTCTGGAAAATTAACTCGGTGTACAGCCAAGCATAAGACAACACAATTTTGATTATAGTGATTGAAAATCATCATCCTGACGATTTTTTCCGTTAGGTGTGTTGGGCCGCGCACATTAACACGAGTCAGAGACCTTAACAAAGCTGGAAAGCCGCGCGTTTCAGTGGTGGTGATGGGTTTCATTCCCCGCGGGTTCGACACTCGGGTGAGCTGGCGAATCACTTATTTCATGATGATGGTGTTGATGACCGGGACCGCCGCCCGCAAGCGTCCACACCCCGAAAATAATAATTAACAGCGCAAAACCGGTACGCACTCCGCGCGCCTGTAACAGCTGGGCCAGTTGCCGCGCCGCAAGGCCAGTGGCCAATACTGCTGGCAAAGTACCCAGACCGAAAGCCAGCATGACCGCGCCTGCCGCGACCATATTGGCCTGCACTGCAGCATAGGCAAGGGCGGTGTATACCAGCCCACAAGGCAACCAGCCCCAGATCACCCCCAACAACATGGCCTTGCGCAAATTGGTGACCGGCATCAACGGTTTCCCCAGCGGCTGCAGATAGGCCCATAGGTACCGACCCACTCTTTCCAGGTGGGTCAGGCCCCGCCACCAATTACCCAGATAAAGCCCCATCGCAATCAGCAGTAAACCCGCGATCAGACGCAGCCAGGTGCCGCCAGTCCAATCGCTGATTGCGCCGGCAAACGCGCCCAGCAACAGCCCCATCAGGGTGTAACTGCTTATCCGGCCAAGGTTGTAGCCCACCAACAGCGTGAAGCGGCGTTGCCGCGCTTCAGCGGGAATCGCCATGGTCAGCGCACCCAT
>CAYUVQ010000087.1:3185-8115 GCA_964448175.1 uncultured Cellvibrionaceae bacterium
CGGCTTATCCTCTTCAAACAGGATGCGATGGGCCTCGGTGTCCAGGTTGTCATACTGACCGCTGTTAATCGCCCAGAACAAAAAGCGCAATGCGATAGCGACAAAGATCAGGCCAATGGGGATAAGAAAATAAAAACTTTCCACTACAGATGCCGTTACCGATGTTCCGCGTCGGGGCTGTCGCTCAGACGCAGGGAGTTGAAGATGACGATCAATGAACTTAAGGTCATACCAATCGCCGCCTGCCAGGGTGCGACCCAGCCAGCCGCCGCTAGCGGTACGGCAAGGACGTTGTAAGTCAGGGAGAAACGCAGGTTCTGCCGGATGACGCGCTGGGTGCGGTGCGCCAGCACAACGGCGCGATGCAGTACCTGCAGATTGTCATTTAACAAGACCGCATCCGCGCGGGTTTGTGCCAGATCAGAGGCGGATGCCATGGCTATGGAAATATCCGCACCCGAGAGAATCGGCACATCGTTGATCCCGTCGCCCAGCATCAGGACTTTGTCGCCCTCCGTCTGACGCTGATGCAAATGCGCCAATTTATCATCCGGCCGGGCGCCCGCAACGTATTTCTGGATGCCCAGCTGTTCTGCCAGTGCGGCTACCGCACCGGACTGGTCACCGCTCAGCAGCTCCACTGCAATAGCGTCCTGTTGAAATGCCGCCACAACCTCTGCGGCGCCGGGACGAACCTCATCTTCCAGCGCAATCCACGCCAGCGGGCCACGCTCATCCCCCAGCAGCAGCCATTGTTGCCGGGTCTGTGGCATGCTCGGACGGGGCAGTGCCGGGAATAGCTCAGCCACAAAATCCACCGCTCCCAGACGATAGCGCACCTGAGCCACCTCGCCTTCTACACCGGAACCCGTCACCTGTTTAACCTGCCGGGCCGGCTCCGAGAAGTCCACCTGCCGAAAAGCCATCGCCAGCGGATGATTGGCACTGGCCTCCAGCGCAGCCGCAACAGCCAGGCAGGCGGCGGAGTCCAGTTCACGATTGATCTGGACGTCTGCAATCACAAATCTGCCTTTGGTGAGCGTGCCGGTTTTATCGAAGATGACGCGGGTGATATGAGTGAGGGTTTCTATGACATGCCCCCGTGCCACCAGGAACCCCTGTTTACGCAGGTTAGCCGTAGCAGCACTCAATGCGGCGGGCATGGCCAAAGCCAACGCACAGGGACAAGTGACCACCAGCACTGACAAGGTGACCCATAGCGCCCGCGCTGGGTCGTACCAGCACCAGAAAGCGAATACCACCGCACAGATCACCAGTAAACGGGCGATAAAGAAACGGGCAATCCGATCCGCCACCGTGACCTGGGTCGGTTTTTCCTCGGCCGCCTGGGCCGCAAGTCGCTCAATCGCCGACAACTGCGTGGCTGCACCCGTCGCTGTTACGGTAATAACGAGCGGACTGTCGCTGTTCAAGGTGCCGGCGATCACGGTCGCACCGGGTCGCTTGGCGACGGGATTGGATTCGCCCGTCAGGATAGCTTCTACCGCACTGCTTTCTCCTGACTCCACCAGACCGTCACAGGGGAAAGTCTCCCCCGCCCGCACCAGCACGCGATCGCCCGGACGCAGGGTTTTCAGCGGCACCTGTTGTTCACAGGCTTTACCATTCTCTTCGGTGAGGCAGCAGGCACTGAGCGGCATCAGTTGCGCAAGATTGCCGAACGCCATGCGATTGCGATGACGCGCACGCATCTCCACGTAGCGCCCGAGCAGCAGGAAAAAAGCAAACATAGAGACGGATTCAAAATAAACCTCACCGCCACCAAAGATCGTGGCCCAGCCACTGGCAACATAGGCCAGGCCGATGGCCAGAGCCACCGGCACATCCATCACCAACTGTCGGCTCTGAAGGCTACGCCAGGCAGCCTTGAAAAACGGCCAGCAGCTGAAAAATACGACCGGCGTAGCAGCCAGAAAACTCTGCCACCGAAGGAAGCTGAGCCAGGCATCGGTCGCGCCGGTATACATTCCCACCGCCACCATCATTGCCTGCATCATTCCAAAGCCCGCAACGCCCAGACGGAACAACGCCATGCGGTTTTCTTTGCGGACCAGATCCTGTTGCTGTTCATCGGTTGCAGGGCGCGGCTTGTAGCCAATCTCCACCAAAGCTGCCAGCAGCTGGCTGAGGGGTTGCTGCTGCGCATCCCAGATCAGGGTGCAGCGATGCGTGGTGATATTGATACTGATAGATTGAACTGCCGGCTGTTTTTTAAGGTGGGTTTCAATCAACCAGCTGCACGCCGCGCAACTGATGCCTTCCAACAGCAGGTTGGCCTGACGTACCGGGCGCCCGGTTTCGAGCTCAATGACAAAATCTGCCTGCACTTCCGGCAGGTCATAGATTTTCCAGCGGGCCTGGGAGACTTCATCTGCTTCCGGACGCGGGTTGTTTTCCGTGCGGAAGCGGTAAAAATTTTCCAATCCACCGTCTACAATCGCCATGGCCACTGCCTGGCAGCCAGGACAGCACATTGATTCATCTTTCCCGGCGATAGCGACCGGGAAATGCGCGCCGGCAGGCACCGGCAAGCCACAGTGATAACAGGCGAGAGCGACATTGGATGCGGACATAGGCAGTTAAATGGGTACTTCAACAAGTACATTAAAGGCTGGACAGGTACCGGTGAGTGCGTCTCCGGTTTCGCTGAGGCAAGTAAAATCTCGCGGCCATTATAGCTGAATGTCACTGTTCGCGCAGATGGAATCCCCTAGCTTTTCAGTGACGCTTGCCAGGTTGTGCTATTTATAAATTGCTCCAGAATGCGCAGGCCACACGCCCGGTTTATGCCTGAGCAACCGCTTTATAAAAAGGACCGCCCCATGCCCTACCCTTTAATGCCCCGCTTACTAATCCTGCTACTGGCGGTGTGTGCCAACGGCGACCTGCTCGCGCAGTCCGATGCCGTAGAATCACGCCCCCGCACCGCTTTAGTACTGGGCGGCGGCGGAGCACGAGGCGCTGCTCATATCGGGGTGCTGGAAATTCTCGAACGGGAACGCATTCCTTTTGACTGCATCGCTGGCACCAGCATGGGCGCACTGGTCGCCGGCGCCTATGCCGCGGGCCTGTCGCCGGCCGATATGCGCGCCAAACTGCAGGAAGCCGATTGGACTAACATGTTCCTGGACTCGGCGGACTACTCCCAGCTGAATTACCGCACCAAGCGAGTTACCCAGGGATTGCTGCCGGGAGCCGAGATCGGTCTGTCGGATGAGGGCCTCCAGATTACCTCTGGTTTAGTATCCGGTGAGAAAATCAAACTCTTCTTCAATCAGCTGGTGGGCGATGATGTCGGCGGCCGTATGATTGAAGAACTGCCTCTGCCGCTGGCGCTCATCGCCACTGACATCGGTACCGGTGAGCGGGTCATCCTTAAAAGCGGCAGCCTTACCCATGCCATGCGCGCCAGCATGTCCGTCCCCGGTTTTATGGCACCGGTCGAATATGAAGGCGCAAAACTGGTGGATGGCGGGCTGGTGGACAACGTTCCTGTGGAGGTGGGGCGGGAACTGTGTAACGCCGAGCGTGTTATCGTCGTGGATGTGGGGACACCGCTCAAACCAGCCAAAGAAGTCACGTCGCTGCTGAATGTTACCGTGCAGATGATCGGCATCCTCACTCAGCAAAACGTGGCTCATTCCATCGCCAGCCTGACTGAAAACGATATTTATCTCACACCTGAACTGGGCGATCTCACCGCCACGGATTTTGCACGCTACAAAGAAGCTGCCAACCTCGGGCGTAACGCGGCAGAAGCCCAATTAGCAGACCTGCAGCGCTTTGCGGTGCCCCCTGAAGCCTATGCCCGCTGGCAAGCCGCACACAAAGATGAACGTGAACTGATCTCCACCATTGATACCATCACTATTGATCCCATGACGCGGGTTAATCCGGTATTTATACGGCAGCTGATCCGCCAGAAGGAAGGTGAACCCCTTGACCGCGAACAGCTGGAGATCGACCTGATTCGTATCTACGGCATGGGCGGTTTTGACAACGTGGATTATCAGGTGCAGCAAATTGATGGCCAAAATAACCTCACCATTCTCGCCCGCGAAAACCAAACCGCTTCGGATTATCTGACGTTTGGTTTCAGTATCAACGAAGAGCGACGCGAAGGTTCCAACATTAACCTTCGCACCGCGTTTCGCAATGTGTGGTTGAATTCTTACGGCGGTGAATTCTTTGCGGTGATGGATCTGGGCAGTAACTCTGCTATTGAAGTGAATTTTTATCAGCCGTTTGATCAGGCGCAGCGCTGGTTTATCGAACCGAGTTACGTTACCCAACGGGACGATATCAGCATCTACCTCGACAACGAAAAAATTGCCGAATACGACCTCAAAACGGATTACGCCCAGCTGCTGATGGGCCGCAACATCGGCGTCTGGGGACAGGCGCGTATCGGCTGGCGGCAATATTACACCCGCGGTCATTCGCAGCTGGGCGTTGCGGGCCTGCCGAGCATTAATGAACGCTATGACGGCTGGGTCGCCGAAACCGTGTTCGACGGGCGCAACCGTTTATATTTTCCATCCAAAGGCTGGAGCGGCGGCATCAGTTATTTTGAATCGGGGGAACAGGGTTATCGTAAAGTTAAAGCGGAACTCAGTGGTACGTATCTGGTGGGCGATTACGTATGGGGTATGCGCACGTCGTACGTCACAGCTATTGATGACGAATTGCCGTTGTTTGACGCGGAGTTATTGGGAGGATTTTTAAATTTATCCGGTTATGCCACTGACCAGATATGGACGAACGGGGCGTTCTATTCGCAACTGCGGGCTGAAAAAATTATTGGCCACATGCCATTAGGATTAAGCGGCGATGTGCGCATGGGGATTGCCATCGAAGGCGCAAAACTTGAAGAACCCATCAACATGGGTGAAGAAGACGAATGGCTGGA
>CAYUVQ010000087.1:8215-12633 GCA_964448175.1 uncultured Cellvibrionaceae bacterium
CCATTCCGCCGTTTTACGCTGGCTTTTATCCAACACGGGCAATATAGACACATACCAGTTGTTGCTCAGACTGCGCTCCAGCTCACCGCGATAATGCCCACTGGACGTCTGCTGCAATACTACCTGCTGATCAAGATCCGCTTCAAAGGGATGATCCAGCACCAGCAATAATTTTTCCGGCACCGCGTCCTGCTGCGGGATCTGCAGAAAAATTTCGCCGGTGGTTGTATCGAAACGCAACTGCGCCGTTAACTTTAGTTCCAGCGCACGACGATCCTGTTCCAGCGACTGATTAATCATGCGGCCTTCTTTGTAGTAATTATCGATCACCACATCGTCAGCGTGACGGAACGCAATGGTCACCGTTACCATGGAAACACACACCACCACGATCAAAGGCGTGAAGACAAACCAGAACCAGAACTGGCGATAAAAGGGTTTTGAGTCTTGGTCAGTTGTCATTTGTCGATACGCCTTAAAGATGAAGCCCTTGAAGAACCAGGCAAGAAGTTTTAGTGCTCGCGCAGTTTGGGGCCGATAAAACTGGTGGTATGTTCCGCCGTCAGTTCCGGATTATCCCGCGCCTGTACTTTAATCGTTACTTCTGTCTGTACGTCCTTCAGTTCACTGCGCTTTACGGCCACGCGTACCGGAATGGTCATCAGCTCCCCTTCCTCTATCTGCATCGGGCGATAACCCTGCACTTCAAAGGGATAGTCACCGCTTACATGAATATCGTATACGTGTGCATCACGATCCATATTGTTGATCTTGATGGTATAGACGTTCTGGATATCCTGACCTGCAACACGGTACATGCGCACGCCGCGGTCACGCAGCACTTCAAGGCCAACCGGCACCCGCGTCGAGATGGAGTAAACAAATATGCTAATCATCGCGATTAAAGCAATCGCATATCCCACCAGTCGCGGCCGAAAAATCTTCGTGTGGCCTTTTTCGATAGCATCCTCAGTGGTGAAGCTGATAAGACCGCGTTCGTAGCCCATCTTGTCCATCACGGTGTTACACGCGTCCACACATAAACCGCAATCGATACACTCGGGCTGCAAACCATCGCGGATATCAATATCTACCGGACATACCTGCACGCACCAGGAACAATCAATGCAATCGCCCAAACCTTTGGCTTTGTAGTCCTCGTCAGGCTTGCGGGGGCCGCGCGTCTCACCGCGCAGATAGTTGTAAGACACCGTCAGCGTGTCCTTGTCGTACATTACTGACTGGAAACGCGCATAGGGACACATGTATTTACAGACCTGCTCGCGCAGGAAGCCGGCGTTCATGTATGTGGCGCCGGTAAAGAACAACACCCAGAAAGCCCACACGAGGTCTAACTGGAAAGTCACAAGGCCATAAATTAATTCCCGAATGGGAACGAAGTAACCGACAAAGGTCAGCGCGGTAATCAGAGCAATCACAATCCACAGAGTTTGTGTACCGCCTTTGCGCCAGATTTTTTCAAAGTTCCACGGCTGCGCGTCCAACTTGATACGCTTGTTGCGATCACCTTGGAACACATGTTCGGCCCAGATAAACATCTGAGTCCATACCGTCTGCGGACAAGTAAATCCGCACCACACTCGCCCAACCAGAACGGTCGCCGTGAAGAGCATAAAGGCGGCGATAATCAGCAACCACGCCAGGTACATGCCGTCCTGGGGCCAGAAGGTCATCCAGAGGATATGGAATTTGCGCTCGGGTAAATCGAACAGCATGGCGGGACGCCCGTCGATCATCAACCAGGGCATCAGCAGGAAGCCTGCGATCAGCGGCAAGCCGGTGTAACGACGCAGCTTTTGATAAAAGCCCGTGATACGGCGGGTATAAACTTTTTCGTCTGCTTCGTAGAGATTTACATAACGAATAGGAGAATCTGAACGTTTTTCAGCAGAACTCGACAGCTTTTCGTTCAAGGGAATACCTCATCAATGAAAAGGGCAGGAAAGAAGAACGGAATGCGTGCTTCTCTCCTCTCGGGATAAAATCAAAGCCTCTTGTTGCCGGTGGCAACGCTTTTACTTTCTTCCCTAGGTCCCTTTTCCCTGGGTCCCTTTCAGTACTTCTTATTCCTGCTCTAACGACAAGCTGTAAACGTAAGCGGCCAGCAGATGGATGCGGTCAGGCTTGAGCAGTTCTTGCTGCGCTGGCATTTCACCATTGCGGCCCACACGCACTGACACGCGGATATCCTGAGGTTCGCCGCCATATAACCAAATGTCGTCGGTCAGATTAGGCGCACCGAGAGCCTGGTTACCTTTTCCATCGACACCATGACAAGCGACGCAGTTCTGGGTATACACTTTTGCGCCCAGCTCTGCTTTTGCTGCATCGTGTTCCTGTCCACTGATCTGCAGCACATATTCACTGACATTCACCACACCGGTTTCACCTATCAGTGCACCCCAGCCAGGCATTGCCCCTTTACGACCCAAGGTAATGGATTCCTTGATCTTCTCCGGCGTGCCGCCATACAACCAGTCGTGGTCGGTCAGATTGGGGAAGCCATAGTTGCCACCGCCATCAGCGCCATGACAGACCGCACAGTTGTTGGAAAACAAACGCAGGCCCATTTTCATCGCTTCAGGGTTTTGCGCCAGCTCTTCAATGGGCGTATTTGCGTATGTACCAAAGGTATCGGCATAACGTGCATCGGCCTGTTGCTGATGGCCGCGCAGTTCTTTTACTGATGTCCAGCCAAACAACCCCGGCCATGAACCAAGACCGGGATACACCAACAGATAAGCACCGGCATAGATAAAGGTGCCGATAAACATGATGAACCACCAGCGCGGCAACGGATTGTCGTACTCCTCAATACCGTCGTATACGTGACCTGTGGTCTTGTTTTCTGCTTCGTCCTGATCGCTCACCGCAATCTTCCGATTAGCCAGCAATACCCACAACACCAGGACCAGGTTAGTGAGGGTCAGGCCAATAATCCAAAAGTTCCAGAATATACCCATAATCAATTCCGCCTGTCTGAATCATCACCGGGATGATCGTTCTGCTCTTGTTCTTTGCCTGGTGCTACATCATCGTCAGCAAAAGGCAGCTTGGCATCCTCTTCGAAACGCTTTTTGCGCCGGGGCGAGAAAGCCCACCAGCACACGCCGAAGAAAGCGATCATCACCAATACCGTAGATATTGCGCCGAGAGTGCCTGCGTCCATAATCAGCGTTTCTCTTTCAGGAGAGTGCCCAACTGCTGCAGGTAAGCTACCAGGGCGTCCATCTCGGTTATCCCTTTAACAGCTTCTTCAGCACCAGCGATGTCATCGTCGGTATATGGCACACCAACACGGCGCAACGCCCGCATCTTGGCAGCGGTGTGTTTACCATCCAGCACGTTGTCATACAGCCAGGGGAACGACGGCATATTGGATTCCGGAACCACAATACGCGGGTTAAACAAGTGAACCTTGTGCCAGTCATCAGAATAACGACCACCTACACGAGCCAGATCCGGGCCAGTACGCTTGGAACCCCACAGGAAGGGATGCTCATACACATGCTCGCCAGCCACAGAGTAGTGCCCGTAACGCTCAACTTCAGCACGCAGCGGGCGAACCATCTGTGTATGACAGACGTGACAGCCTTCGCGGATATAAATATCCCGGCCTTCCAAGACCAGAGCCGATGCGGGCTTCAAGCCCTCCACCGGGGTGGTGGTTTCTTTCAGGAAAAACTGCGGCACGATTTGCGTCAGGCCGCCGAAACTAATGGCAATGATGATCAGCACAGTCATCAGGCCAATGTTCTTTTCTACAATGTCATGACCTTTCATTAAATATCCTCTTAAGCCGCCTGAGTCGCCGGATCACCCGGAACCACTTCGGGTTCCGGTGTCTTGGCAGTGCGATAAGCGTTGTAGGCCATCAGGAACATGCCCGCGAGGAACATGACACCACCAAGGAAGCGTACAAAATAACCGGGGTAACTGGCCTGAACTGACTCAACAAAGCTATAGGTCAAGGTGCCGTCCGCGTTAAATGCGCGCCACATCAAACCTTGCATGATGCCGTTGACCCACATGGAGGCGATGTACAGAACGGTACCGATAGTTGCCAGCCAGAAGTGGACGTTGATCAGGCGTACGCTGAACATCTCCTTGCGGCCGAACAGGATGGGCAGCAGGTGATAGATGGAGCCGATAGAGATCATCGCTACCCAGCCCAGCGCACCGGAGTGAACGTGACCAATAGTCCAGTCAGTGTTATGCGATAAGGCGTTAACGGTCTTGATGGACATCATCGGACCTTCAAAGGTGGACATGCCATAGAAAGACAGCGAGACGACGAGGAAACGCAACGTCGGGTCAGTACGCAGCTTATGCCAGGCACCTGACAGGGTCATGATACCGTTGATCATACCGCCCCAGCTGGGGGCCAACAGGATCAG
>CAYUVQ010000088.1:0-12334 GCA_964448175.1 uncultured Cellvibrionaceae bacterium
TTTACTCGCGCATTTGCCAATACCACGCAGGCAGCTGTTGAGTTGTTTGAAACCGATGGTGCAGAAGGAGCCGCGCGTGCGGCCGCATTGGGCAGTGGTTTTTATGCAACGCAAGCAGAAGCGTTTAATGGTCTGCAGCGCGTTGGTTTGGTCGAGCCGGATAAAGCGCAATTCGCGCAATATCAGGATGCTTATCAACAGTGGGCAGCTTTGTTACCCGTGTAAGCAACCGCAAGGCAGTTTTATCTTTTAATTTTTACCGATGATCATTGTCCCGTTGCAGGCGTGATCAACATTGACATCCATGAGGTTGGTTACTATGAGCATTGTGTTGGGTAGCAAAGAGTATTTCCCCGGAATCGGCAAGATCGGCTTTGAAGGCCCTGATTCCGATAATCCGCTCGCATACAAATACTACGACGAGAATCGCGTTGTAGCTGGCAAAACTATGAAGGATCACTTCAAGTTTGCTGTGGCTTACTGGCATACCTTTTGTGGCGCTGGTCACGATCCATTCGGCCCAGGCCCGTTCCAGTTCCCATGGGCAGGTACCGCTGACCCGATTGCACGTGCACGGGAAAAAATGGACGCTGCTTTTGAATTTATCACCAAGCTGGGCGTTCCTTACTACTGCTTCCACGATGTTGACCTGGTTGATGAAGGCAACACGCGTGCGGAAACTTCCAAGCGTCTGCAAACCATCGTTGAGTACGCGAAAGAAAAACAAAAAGCTTCCGGTGTAAAACTGTTGTGGGGTACCGCCAACCTGTTCTCCAACCCACGTTACATGAACGGTGCTTCTACTAACCCGGATTTCAACATCGTGGCTTATGCCGGCGCACAATTGAAAGATGCACTTGATGCAACTATCGCGCTGGATGGTGAAAACTATGTTTTCTGGGGCGGTCGTGAAGGCTACATGAGCCTGATCAACACCGACATGAAGCGCGAACAAGAGCATATGGCACGCTTCCTGACCATGGCCCGTGACTACGCTCGCGGCCAAGGCTTTAAAGGCACCTTCTTCATTGAGCCGAAGCCAATGGAGCCTTCCAAGCACCAGTACGATTTCGATGCGGCAACCGTCATCGGTTTCCTGCGTCATCACGGTCTGGACAAAGATTTCAAATTGAACCTGGAAACCAACCACGCAACATTGGCTGGTCACACCATGGATCACGACATGCAAGTAGCTGCTGATGCCGGCATGCTGGGCAGCATCGACGCTAACCGCGGCGACTATCAAAACGCCTGGGATACCGACCAGTTCCCGAACAACATCAACGAAACTGTCGACATGATGCTGGTGTTGTTGCGTAGCGGCGGCCTGCAAGGTGGCGGTGTGAACTTCGATGCGAAAGCCCGTCGTAACTCCACTGATTTTGTTGATCGTTTCTATGGCCACATTGGCGGCATGGATACTTTTGCTCGCGCGCTGTTGATTGCTGACGATCTGTTGCAGAAATCACCGCTCGAAAAAATGCGTAAAGATCGTTACGCCACCTTCGATTCAGGCAAGGGTTCCGCGTTTGAAAAAGGTGAGTTGACGCTGGAGCAATTGGCCTCTATCGGTAATGAAATCGGTGAGCCAGCTGCAATCAGTGGTCAGCAGGAGCTCTACGAAAACATTGTTAACCGCTATATCCGTTAATTGTTAACTGGCTAGCCTCTGACTGCCGGTCATCGAAGCGCACGCTTGGATGACCGGCTTTTTTTTGCCGCTTTACACCTCTGCCACAAGATGTTTGCCGCTGGGCTCCGCCCGTTCTCTGTCGCTAAATTGTCGTATTCCCACATTATCATGCTCCCAGTTACATAACGGCAGTCATGCCGTGCTGACGTTTATGACCGGGGTTGTACATCATGGTGTTCTGCAAGTCCTTCCGCATATGGCTGTGGGTTCTGTTGGGGTTCTCCGGCGCAACCCAGGCCACCACCTTATTGAATGGTATTGCGCTGCATAGAGAGTTGGGTCGCGATCAGTTTTGGGGCGCGCTCTACACCGAACTGCCGAGCGATAATGCCGAGGTACTGATAACCAGTCCTGTTGCAAAACGAATGGAATTAAAGATCCTTGCCGCGGAAGGCATGACGTTGCGTCGTTTCAGTCGGATGTGGATTGAAGGTGCTGCTATTAATAACGCATCTGCAGTGTTGATGGCACAGGCAGGCAATATGGTGATGTTCGATAGTTTTTTCGGGGGACGGTTTGAAACTAATGATCATATTGTTTTGCGCTTTGTGCCGGGGGAAGGGGTCGATGTGGAGGTTAACAGCGTTCGATTAGGCAACATCCCCGACGATAATTTTTTCCCCCTGTTATTGCGCGCGTGGTTGGGCAGCGTTCCTTTATCATCCGGTTATCGCGAGGATCTGTTAAAAATGGGTGACGTTGAGTCAGGCTTGCGTCACGCCTATCTGCGCTTGGAGCCGCGCTTGACTCGTATCGCTGTGGTGAAGGGTTGGATTGAGCAGAATACATCCGAGGCGGAGAATGATTCTGAAATAACAGTGGCAGCAGCGACCATAGCACCTGCACCAAGTATTAAGTCACATCATCAACCAGATCAATCACGCGACGTAAAAGCCACCATCGTTCCTGTTCCTGTTCCTGTTCCTGTTCCTGTTCCTGCGCCGGTTAGCGTCGCTGGTGCAGTCACAGAAACGCGCACAAAAGCGCGGATGGCTTCCGTAGAGAGGGTCGTTGCTGAAGCGCGTGATGTGGAGGCAGAGGAACGTTATTCCGCCATCACGTCGCAGACATTATTGGCCCGCCAGTTATATATCTCTGAAGTGCTGGGCCGCATTTATGCCCGCGTGGATTACCCGCGCCGTGCGCAACAATTACAGCAGACGGGCGCAATTAAATTTAATCTGGTGATTGATGGCGAAGGCAAGATTAAATCCCTGAAACCTATCGAAACGTCCAGCTATGTATTATTGAATAAGGCAGCGGAAGAAGCTGTTAAAGATGCTGCGCCGTTCGCGCCTTTGCCGGAGATTCTTGAAGACGGTGAGCTGGAGCTTTTTGTTCCGATCCGATTTTCATTGACGAGTTCGTCTTAATTATTTTTTTATTACGCGCTGCTGATTTTTATGATCAAAAGGGAGGCCCATTTTCGGTCCGCGTAGAGCATCATATGTTGGTTGAATTCGATAAAAAAACGCGGGCTGTAAATCCAACCCGCGTTGCCTTGATATGCAGTATATGCCTGCTCAATCAACCCCGAGCCAGATTACGCAGCACATAATGCAAGATCCCACCATTCTGGAAATAATTAAATTCATTGGGCGTATCAATGCGGACATGGGCAATAAACTGGACGGGTTCACTGCCATCTTTGCGTGCTGTCACAATCACTTCTCTGGTCTCTGGATTTACCACCGGAATATCAAAAAACTCATCACCCGTGAGGCCGAGCGATTCCGCCGACTCACCGGTTTTAAATTGCAGGGGCAATATACCCATGCCGACGAGGTTTGAACGGTGGATGCGTTCATAGCTTTGCGCGATGACGGCTTTTACCCCCAAAAGCGCCGGGCCTTTGGCCGCCCAGTCGCGCGATGAGCCAGAGCCATATTCTTTACCGGCCAGCACAATGAGCGGCGTCTTGTTCTGGCGGTACAGCTCTGCCGCATCGTAGATGCTCATGACTTCCTGATCTGGCAGATAAGTGGTCCAGCTGCCTTCGGTACCGGGTGCAATCTGGTTTTTCAGGCGCACGTTAGCGAAGGTACCGCGCATCATGACTTCGTGGTTGCCCCGGCGCGAACCGTAGGAGTTGAAATCTTCCGGCTGCACGCCTTGTTGCTGTAAATAAAGCCCCGCTGGACTATTGGGCATGATGGCACCGGCCGGGGAAATGTGATCGGTGGTAATACTGTCCCCGACCATTACCAGGCAGCGCGCCTGTTCAATGGGCTTGATCGTATCAATGTCCAGGCGAATGCCTTCAAAGAACGGCGGCTTGCGTACGTAATCGGAGTCCGGCCATGCATACAGTTCGCTTTCGGTCACCGGCAAGGCATTCCAGTCTTCATCGCCACGATAAACATCCGCATATTTGCTGGCAAACATGGACGGGTCGAGGTTGCTGGCGATGCTGGACTGGATCTCCGCGTTGCTCGGCCAGATGTCCTTGAGGCACACCGGTTGACCATCGCTGCCCGTACCTAGAGGCTCCTGATACAGATCAATATCCATGGTGCCTGCCAGTGCATAGGCTACCACCAGCGGCGGCGAGGCGAGGTAGTTGGTGCGTACTTCCGCATGAATGCGGCCTTCGAAGTTGCGGTTGCCGGATAGAACAGAGGCTACCATCAGATCGCCGCTACTGATCGCGGTGGAGATCTCCTCGGGCAATGGCCCCGAGTTGCCAATACAGGTGGTACAGCCATAGCCCACCAGATAAAAACCCAGAGCCTCCAGATCCTCAAGCAAACCGGCCTTTTGCAGATAATCCGTCACCACTTTAGAACCGGGTGCCAGGCTGGTTTTAACCCAGGGTTTATTCTTCAGGCCCAGGGCGCGTGCTTTGCGTGCCACCAGGCCGGCGGCCATCAGTACGGCTGGGTTGGAGGTGTTGGTACAGCTGGTGATAGCGGCAATAACGACCGCACCGTGGTTAAGCGTGAAGTCCTCTCCGCGATAACTGACGGCCACTTCCCCCGGTTTGGCGGAGGGGTTGCCGACAGCGGTCGCGCCGCCCTCATCAGCAAACTTTTCCACGGAAGTGGTCTGAATTAACTTGCTGCGCTGGTTGTGGAATTCTTCCAGTGTCTTGCTGAAACTGTCCTTGCTCTCCGTCAGAGAGATGCGATCCTGCGGCCGCTTGGGGCCGGCAAGAGATGGGACCACACTGCCGAGGTCAAGGGTAAGCAAATCGCTGTATTTGGCTTCACGGCTGTTTTCGTCATGCCACAGCCCCATCGCTTTCATATAGGCTTCCGTCAGGCGCAACTGCGCTTCACTGCGGCCGGTAAAGCGCAGGTAATCGAGGGTTTGTTGATCCACCGGGAAGATACCGCAGGTGGCACCGTATTCCGGAGCCATATTGCCAATGGTGGCGCGGTCGGCGAGCGAGAGATGTTTAAGACCGGGGCCGAAGAACTCCACAAACTTGCCCACCACACCCAGCTTGCGCAGCATCTGGGTAACGGTCAGCACCAAGTCTGTAGCGGTAGCACCCTCCGGCAGCTGACCGGTCAGTTTAAAACCCACCACCTGCGGGATCAGCATTGAAATGGGCTGGCCGAGCATGGCGGCCTCCGCTTCAATACCGCCCACACCCCAGCCCAGCACACCCAAGCCGTTGATCATGGTGGTGTGGGAGTCGGTGCCTACCAGGGTATCGGGATAGGCTTCGAGCAATCCGTCCTTTTCATTGGCAAACACGCAACGTGCCAGATACTCCAGGTTTACCTGGTGCACGATACCGGTACCCGGTGGCACCACTTTGAAATTGGAAAACGCTTTCTGACCCCAGCGCAAAAACTGATAACGCTCGCGGTTGCGTTCAATTTCAACCGCCGTATTTTTTGCGAAGGAATCATCGGAGCCAAAAAAATCCACCATCACTGAGTGGTCAATTACCAGCTCTACGGGAGACAAGGGATTAATCTGCTGCGCATTGCCGCCAAGTTCGGTCACGGCATCACGCATCGCCGCCAGATCCACAATGGCAGGCACGCCGGTAAAGTCCTGCAGAATTACCCGCGCCGGAACAAATGCAATTTCCTGCGAAGGTTCTGCGGTTGGGTCCCAGCTTGCTAAAGCTTTAATATCGTCGTCGGTAACAAAATTGGTATTGGCGTGGCGCAACAGATTTTCCAACAGAATTTTGAGCGAAAACGGCAGCTCATCCACAGGATAATTCTGCTGCACCTTACTAAAGGGATAAATGCGATAGGATTTTTCATCAACGTGGAGCGTATCGGTTGCTTGAAAAGATGAAGTCATGACAGCCTCTTTCTCTGTTTGTGTTTTTGCGGTAAGGCAAGCTCAATAATAACGGGATTGAGCGACTGCGTATGAGTATAGTGCAGTAGATAAGGATTAAATTGCTGTTTGATTAGAGCGTGATAGCGTCATTTGTTTCAATGAAACCTTTGGTGTTGATTATTGCCTTAATCAATGGCCGAGGCGATATTACTCGCACTGCGAGATATAAGCGCCTGAACCGGTAACTGCAAAACGCGTTTATACTCATAACATACATAAACTTCGCTTCCCATCAAAAGATCACATTCAAGCGTCAATAGTGGAGAGGGCTATGGAAAACACATCAAATGCCGACTTAATTGACCGCCAGCAGACGTTGCTCAAAGAAGGGCAACGCGAAACAGCAAGGGAACTCGCAGAGCTGATGAGGCTGGCGCAAGAAATGGGGCGGCGTTTAGCCAACGAAACTCACGGCGAGTTATATGATGATGTGCGTTTTCTTAATGAACTTCTACATCAGACACGTATTAAGGCGCAGGCGATCCATGAGCGGTTGCTGTACGACGGTCCAAGTTGATGGAGCGTCACAAAATGTGGGGACATGATGCAAGTCTGCCTGATGTGAATTAAATAGCCGCAGGCGTCCTCCTGTTGCATCGTTTTATTTATTTTTATCAGTTTCTGTTCATTCTTTGTTTCTTTCTGATTGCAAGTTGCGCTGCACGGCTTGATTGCAGGCAGCGCCGCACGGCGTGTAATTATCAATTTTGAAAGTCCCGTGGTAATCTCCGGTTCTCACATCGATCGTTCTTCTGCAAAGCTGGATATAACGTGAGGCACCGGTGAGAAAAATATTATCTGCCAAAAAAGCTGATCGTCATGATCTGTATCAACGTAGTGTACAGGCAACTGATGTAGAAGTTGCATTCATTGATAAAGTCTTCCGAAAATATCGCCAGCGCAAACCCTTCACAATGCGGGAGGACTTTTGCGGTACGGCATTGCTTAGCTGTACCTGGGCCGCAAGTCATAAACAGCGTCGGGCCGTGGGGGTGGATATTGATCCGGAAGTGCTCGCCTGGGGTGAAAAAAATAATCTGGCTTCTATAGGTGAAGCCAGCGAGCGAGTGATTTTGCTGCAGCAGGATGTGCGTCGCCCTACCCGGGAAAAATTTGATCTGGTGAATGCATTTAATTTCAGTTATTGGGTTTTTAAAGATCGCGCGACCCTGCGTGACTACTTTTCCTGCGTCAAACGCTCACTGGTAAAAGATGGTGCATTCATGCTTGATTTGTACGGAGGCTGGGAAGCCCAGCAGGAAAAACGTACCAAACGTTCAATCGGCGGGGGATGCAAATATGTGTGGGATCAGGGAGAAGTGGACCCCATCACCCATGATGTAGTGAATCGTATTCATTTTGAATTTAAAGGCGGAGCACGTCTGCGGAATGCGTTCGTCTACGAGTGGCGCCTTTGGAGTCTGGCGGAGATTCGCGAACTCCTGGAAGAAGCGGGTTTTTCCAAAGTTATTGTTTATTGGCAGGATGAGGGTAGATATGTCATCCGCGAAACCAGTGAAAACCAGCCGCTGTGGCTGGTTTATCTGGTGGCGTTAGTTTAATGGGTTGTGATCAATTTTTTCGTTTAGGAAAATCGCGCAGCAGATCTGCAACTGTTGCGCGAATCGCAGCTTCCGGTTGAACCAGTGTTGCCTCGGTTAAATGTCCTTCGACATCGCCTTGCCAGATCACCTGACGTTTCCTCGCATCAATAATATCGATACGCGCGGCGCCCTTACGCTCGATAAACAATCGCGTATGTTCTTCAGTGGCGGACATTCCCTGATAACGCTCCGGCGAATGCGTGTAGTAACCGCCCTCGGTGATGCGGGCCGGCTCTGCGTTACCCTGTTCCTTCAATAAGTTCTGAATGTTGACCTGATAATTAATCAACAGATCCGGTTGTTCCTCACTGTAGGTATAACCGAGCGCGTCCATTTGTGTGCGGATGTTGTTGATAAAATACTGCGCAATTTCATTATCCGGCGAGGCGGCGCGCCCGCTTTTTAGTAATGCATAGGTTTGGTAATCGGCAAAATCAACGGAATTATCTTTACGGGTTTCAACGCGCGGCCCGGCTTGCTGACAAGCCGATAGAAAAAATGTGGCGAAGATAAAAAGTGCAGGAAGCAGGGGGTGGAATCGGGAGAGCATCGCGATCATTCCTTTTGATAAAGAAACTACTCTGGCGTAAAACCGGCGCGGGCTCTGTTGTATCGGTAACATACCTGTTTAACTTTCTGCGCGAACAGCGAACTCGGGCCATCAGCCACGCAGGCTTTGCACAAATGTCATAAAAATAAGCAGCGGGCACACAATTCGCACGTAGAACGGCCAGACGCGCCAGAAAATTCCGCGGCGTTCCACGCCCTGTTCGACAGCAAGCGCCTGGATTTTATTATCGCGATGCCATACCCAGCCCGCGAATAAACAGAGCACCAGTCCCAGCAGTGGCTGGCTGTACTCCGTCGTAAAAGCCACAATCCCATCGAACAACATAGAAAAGTTGAGGATGATGATGGCGCTGATGAAAAAAATAATCCCGCCTACGATAACCGTAACCCGGGTCCGCGGTGCGCCGGTTTTTTCGGTGATAACGGAAACGGGAGCCTCCAGCATAGAGATTGACGAGGTGAGCGCGGCAATGGTCATCAGGATAAAAAAGGCCATCGCCACCCAGACGCCGGTATTGCCCATGTTGTCAAACAGCGTAGGCAAAACCTGTAACACCAAACCCGGCCCTGCCAGTAATTCACCGGCGGTGCCATAAATGGCGATACCTTGTGCCTGAGCCACGTACATGGCGGGGATAATCAATAAGCCGGCTACAAAGGCGAAACTGACATCAAGCAGGGTGAGGGTAGCGCCGATCTGCGGTAACTTGTCCTGCTGATTTTTCTCTGACAGCGCCCGGCCGAGATAAGAGCCGTATACCAGCATCGTGCCCACACCCAGCGACAGCGAGAAGAAAGCCTGCCCCATGGCGCTGAGCAGGAGCGCTGGATCAAGCACCCGCGCGAAGTCGGGTAAAAGGTAAACCGCTAATCCCTCGCTGGCACCGGGCTGATTCAGTACATAGATAATCAGGGCAATCAGCAGGATGGCGAGGGTGGGCATCAGGCGGGTGGACCAGGCTTCAATTCCCTGGCTCACCCCGCGTGCGACAATCCACACTGCCATCATGGAAAAAATAAAGCAGGCGATCAGATCCCGGGTCAGGCCGCTTTGGCTGAGCCAGAGCGCGGCGTTGTCAAATCCCGTCAATTCCATGAGCGGTGCCACGGATCGCGCCAGCATCCAGCCAGCTACAATGGAATAGAAGCTGACAATCAGGCTTACGACCAGCACGCCATAATAGCCGACCAGGCTCCCGAGGCGCCGTATCAACGGGCGGTCGCTCAGGGTACTTAATGCAGTAACAACGTTGGCATTGCTGTGGCGGCCGATGATGAGCTCGGCCATCAGGGCGGGGTAAGCTAATAAAAATGCGAGGATCAGATACACCAGAACAAATGCGCCGCCGCCATTGCTGGCGGCCTGGGTGGGAAAGCCCCAGATATTCCCCAAGCCAATGGCTGAGCCCGCTGCGGCCATCAAAAAACCAAAGCGGGACGTGAAATGTCCGCGAGCTTGTGCCATAAGGATTGTTCCGTAACGGGCAGTCACAGATCGGCTGCTGCCCGGTGATTATTCTTTGTTGCCAGTCTGGAAGATACGTTGCTTCTGGCGTGCCCAATCGCGATCTTTTTCGGTTTCGCGCTTATCGTGCAGCTGCTTGCCTTTCGCGATGGCAATCTCGCACTTCACCAGATGGGCTTTCCAGTACATAGCCGTCGCAACGACGGTATAGCCCTTTTGCTCCACGGCCTCCTGCAGGCGCGTGAGTTCGCGGCGCTTCAGCAGGAGCTTGCGCGTCCGGGTGGGGTCGGTGACGAAATGGGTGGAGGCGGCGGTCAGGGGCATAATCTGTGAGCCCAGCAGCCAGGCTTCGCCATCTTTGAAGATCACGTAGGTGTCGGTGAGCTGAACTTTGCCTGCGCGCAGGCTTTTAACTTCCCAGCCCAGCAGCGCTACACCAGCTTCAAAGCGCTCGTGAAGTTCAAAGTCGAACCTGGCTTTTTTGTTCAGGGCGATAGTGTTGCCGCTGTTTTTGTTCTGTTTTTTGGCCATGGGATAAAACAGTCCTGATAACGCGAAAAGGGCCGCATTATATCGACAAAGAGGGCGGGCGTCTCGACTGCGGGCTTATGCTGTCGTGCTATTCCCGTTACAATCCGGCCCAGCGCCCTTGGGAGCCGTGCTTCATCATTCAGCAGCTACACGGAGCCACGTCAGTGAAGCGAATAAAACAACATGCCGTATGGGGCCGCCGGGGCACCTTTATCTTAGCCGCCACCGGTTCAGCGGTGGGCTTGGGGAACATCTGGAAATTCCCCTATGTGACCGGTGAAAACGGCGGCGGCGCATTTGTTCTCATGTACCTCATCTGCGTTGCCATCATCGGTGTTCCCATTATGGTGGCCGAAATTCTGGTGGGCCGGCGTGCCCGGGCTAACCCTATCGTATCGGTGCAAAACACTTCCCGCGAGAGCGGTCTGCTGCGCAGCTGGAACGTCATCGGCTGGATGGGGGTGATTGCGGCATTTCTGATCCTGTCGTATTACACGGTTATCGCCGGGTGGACGCTGGAATATCTGCGGCTCGCACTCAACAATCGTTTTGCCGGGTTGGATGGGGAGGCGTCCGGCGTCATATTTGATGAGTTGCTCGCTAACAGCAGCCAGCTGGTGCAGTGGCAAACCGCGTTTATCTCAATGACTGCGCTGATTCTGATGTTTGGCGTGAACAAAGGGCTGGAGAGCGCCGTGCGGGTCATGATGCCTATGCTGTTTGTACTCTTGTTGCTACTCTTGGCTTACGCCGTATATGCCGGTGACTTTGCTGCCGGAGCAAAATTCCTCTTCAGTTTTCAGCCGCAAGATATATCCCTGCGTGGCGCTTTGATTGCACTGGGCCATGCATTTTTTACCTTAAGTCTCGGGATGGCGGCGATCATGGCTTACGGTGCTTACATGCCAAGCACCTCAGCCATTGGCAAGACAGCCATCAGTGTTGCGCTCCTGGACACGGTGGTGGCATTGACGGCGGGGCTTGCCATCTTTCCCCTGGTATTTGCCACGCCTGGTATTACACCGAGTGAGGGGCCGGGACTCATGTTTGTTACGCTGCCGGTCGCTTTTGGCTCAATGCCCTGGGGTTCAATATTCGGCACCGCTTTCTTTGCACTGGTTGTGCTTGCCGCTTGGAGTTCGACGATTTCCCTGCTGGAGCCATCTGTTGCTTATCTTACGGAGCGCTTTCGTTTTCATCGTATCAGTGCCAGCCTGCTGATTGCGCTGGCAGCCTGGCTGCTTGGCCTGGGCACAGTATTTTCGTTCAACATCTGGATCGATAAAAAAATCATCTGGGATATGAATTTTTTTGGTTTGATTGATTTTCTCACCACCAATATCATGCTGCCACTGGGGGGCTTTTTAACCGCAATCTACGTGGGTTGGCGTGTTAAACGCGAGCTTGTCATTCATGAATTGAAACTGGATTCGGGGCGGTTTGTGCGCATCTGGTATTGGTTGTTGCGTTACATTTCACCGCTGGCAGTACTGATCGTGTTGCTCGGGGGATTGTATCCGGTATTAAAAAATTTTTTCGGGGAGTCGTAATTTTTGGCCCATTCCGTACAGCGTTCTGCGTTGGTAAATTATTCCGCGCAGCAAATGTTTGATCTGGTAAACGATATTGAAGCTTATCCGCAATATATGGATGGCTGCGTCGGTGCCAAAATTCTGCGGCGTGAGCCCGATTGGCTGGAGGCCCGGCTCGATCTGCACAAAGCCGGCGTAACGCAAAGTTTTATCACGCGCAACGAATTAATGCCGCCAACCACCATGACCATGACATTAGTGGATGGTCCATTCTCACGACTGCATGGCTGCTGGCGGTTTACACCCTTGGGCGACAGCGCGTGCAAAGTAAGTTTTGAATTGGAATTTGAATTAAAAAACCGCCTGCTGGGCATGGCGGTGGGCAAGTTATTTGAAGCCGTTGCCAACCGCCAAGTGGACGCGCTTTGTGCTCGCGCACAAACTATTTACGGCCGTAATAAGTAGAGTATCAATTGTATGGCAGATTTTGATTTGATCACGGTAGAAGTGGCGTATGCATTGCCACACCAGCAAAAAATCATTGAGTTATTGGTGGAGCCGGGTACGACTGCACTGCAGGCCGTGGAGCGTTCCGGAATTGTAAAAATATTTCCCGAAATCGATATCACCA
>CAYUVQ010000089.1:0-12213 GCA_964448175.1 uncultured Cellvibrionaceae bacterium
CGCAACAGTGGAATAATCACGGTTGTGGCGCTGCGGGAATCCGGGTTTTTTAATGCTCGTGTTTTGATAAGTTCTGACGCGCCCGCTGCAGCAATTCTTCAAAGGATTCTCCTTCTTGCGCGCTGCACACGACATAGTCGATGTCGATACGCTGAATAAATTCTTCGCCAGCGTCATTGATGATGCCGATATGCTCGACGTGCATCAGCAAACGGCGTGCAATCTCTTCCGCATCTTCTTGTGTCGTATTCGGCAAGAACATCGCAAACCGGCGCCCGCTCAGGCGTGCGGCAATATCATTGCTGCGAACATGGTGGAGCAGTAAGCGGGCAACCTGCGTCAATACGGTATCTCCGGCCTGATAACCCAGCGCAAGATTAGTGTCGGACAGGTTGGCTATGCGCAAGGTAATCAGCACCGTAGGCTCATTGTGGAGCCGGTTGGCTTGTAGCAGGCCCGGGCAGGTTGCGAAAAAATAGCGGCGGTTATACAGCTGGGTTAACTGATCTACCGTCGCCAGGCTGTGTTCAATCTTGCGATAACTGCTCAGCAGCAGGCGATTGAGTCGGTAGGCTTTGCCGAATTCAAACAACCCCAGCGAAGCGGCCAGAATGCCACCAGGCAGCCCGACGATTTCCAGCCAGCGCACCAGCAGCCAGTCGCTGTGAACCAACGTATTCAGTAATTCCTGCCAGGCGCCCAGAAACAACAAACCGAAACCCACCAGTAATTTGATGATGACCGGACGCCGCGTAGGAAGCTGGGCCGTGATGCACAGCAGGATAAAGGTGGAGATACAGAAAAAGAGATTGCGAATCGCCAGATGCATATCCACGCTGCTCAGTGGAATGCCGTTACCGCTGGCGAAAACTGCGACAGTCCACAAAAAAACTGCAACTAACACAGTTAATAAGGTGATCAGCGCGATAGAAAAATTACTCCACATAACTTCACCAATGTATGGGGCGACCTGAATTCAACATGGCCCGTGCTGAATCATCTCGGGCATAATAAGTCCAGAGCCATCAGGATGCTGGTGGCTCTAGTCGATTATAGCGGGTGCTTTGGAGAACGAAGTGCTGCTTTGCTGCTGGAGGGTGAGTTGATGAGCGAGAAAGACCAGGATCACGAGCTGTTCACACAGCAGATGCGCGATGTGGAGCCAATAAAAGTGCCGGAAACGGTTGCCTTGGCGTCTGGTCACACCGATAAATTAAATGCGCTCCGCCGCCGTGAAGCTGCTCTTGCCGAAGATCACCGCGACAATAATTTCCTGTCGGGGGAATATATTGAGCCAGTTGATCCCCTGGCTATTCTTGAATTCAAACGAGACGGCGTCCAGCACGGGGTTTACCGCAATTTGCGCTTGGGTAAATATCAGATAGATGCGCGTCTTGATCTGCATCAGATGAAGATTGAGCAGGCGCGTCTGGCGGTATTTCAATTCATCAAGGATTGTATGGCTAACGATATCCGCTGTGCGCTGATTACCCACGGTAAAGGCGAAGGGCGTGAACAACCGGCGCTGTTGAAAAGCTGTGTGGCGCACTGGTTGCCCCAGTTTGCTGAGATTCTTGCCTTCCACTCGGCACAGAAGCAACATGGCGCCAGTGGAGCGACTTATGTACTGCTGCGCAAAAGTGAACGTAAAAAACTGGAAAACTGGGAACAACACCATAAAAAACGGTAGCGGTATTTTGGGGGATTAACCCAGTATGGAACTCCCTGAGGAGATCTGCTGATAACTAGAAGAGGGCAAGATATGCAATGTTTAACATGTAAAACGACTGTGCTGGAACCAAAAGAAATTGAGCCAGGCTTACTGGTTGCAGCCTGTCCGCAGTGTGAAGGTGCGTTGGTGTCGTTAATAAACTATCGCTTCTGGCTGGATCATCATGGTGATTCAGCAGCCGTTGACATGCTGCCCGACCTGGATGTGCCGGGTGAGCAACCCGGCGAACGCGCCTGCCCCAAATGCAGTCGAACCATGACGAAATTTCAAATGGGCTTAAACAGTTCACACAAGATAGATTTATGTACGTCCTGTGATGAAGCCTGGCTGGATAAAGGCGAGTGGCAGCTACTGAAACAGCTGGATTTGCACGGTAAATTGCCCAGGATTTTTACTGAGGCCTGGCAGAATAATATTCGCAAAGCGCGGCAGGAAGCGCTGCACGACGATCGTTACGAAAAAATGCTGGGCATGGATGACTTTGCCCATGTGAACTCGTTTCGCCAATGGCTGTACCGTCATCCACGCAAAGAAGATATCAAACAATATTTAATGATCGCACCTGAGTAATACCTGAGGCGTGATGAGGGCTGAAGCATCAGTTCTCATCAACATCATCCATATCCACCTGGCCGGACATGGCCCGGCGGATATGGGACCATGACATGCCCACTGCGAGTAACACCGCTACCAGGGTTTCGCTGATCCAGGTAATAGGACCGGCTTTATCCCACTCAATCCAACCCCAATAAACCAGCAGCCACACCAGGCAGGCAAGGAATGCGCTGGCCAGTACCACGCCGATAAACCCCAATGAGCGAAGCGTTGCGCGCAAAAAAATGACCCAACCGATCAGCAGAACCAATCCTGCCAGGGCGATATAGGGCGTGAGTGAAGACCAGTTGGCGTAAAGCCAGTGATAGTAGGAGTAGCCGCTGGGATTGTACGTGGCGAGTACCAGCAGCAATGCGAAGACAAAACGTAGACCGACACCGGCGGCGGAAATTGGCTTCATAACATTAATTCCTTACTTCCTGCACCAAAACCCAGGGTTTAATTACTACCGCCCACACCAGCGCATCCTGCTCGTACCAGTTTGTTGCCTGGGTATCGGTGACACTGTCTACCAGTGACGCATCCATCCATTGTTTCAACTGTGCCGATTCATCGCGCGCAATGACGCCGCCTACTTCGGTTAAATCGAGGCTCGGGGCGACCGCAATAGCCGTACCGGATGCGAAAAAGCGCTGCAGTTCGCGCCAGGAAATTTGCGCGGTTTCCAGATTAATTTTTGCCTGGACAAGTTCGTCGGGAAGAAAGTTATCAATCATGCCTGGTGTTTCCGAGTAAGAGCCTGAGCCGCTTTTGATCCGTTGGGTTTCCCCAGCGACGTGCAAATTGTGTTGCCTGCGATAATTAATTTTTCGAGATCAATGCCATGGGCAATACCGAGGCCGTTGAGTAAATACACTACATCTTCAGTTGCGACATTGCCTGACGCACCCACGGCGTAAGGACATCCACCTAATCCCGCAACAGAACTGTCTACAACACTCACACCGCATTCCAGTGCGGCGTAAATATTTGCCAGCGCCTGGCCATAGGTATCGTGCATATGTACTGCAAGCTTTGCTACAGGAATCTCCTGTGTCAGATGCTCGATCAACTGCTTCACCTGTCCAGCAGTACCGACGCCGATGGTGTCGCCCAGCGAGATTTCATAGCAGCCCATCGCCAGTAAATCCTTAGCCAGCTGCGCAACAAGCTGCGGATCAACAGCACCGCTGTAAGGACAGCCGACCACGCAGGAAATGTAACCGCGGACCGGAGTGTTATGGGCTTTGGCTGCATCCATCAGTGCGGCGAAGCGCGTAAGACTTTCGGCGATAGAACAGTTGATATTTTTCTGACTGAAGGCTTCTGAAGCAGCCGCGAAGATTGCCACTTCATCGGTGTTCGCTGCAAGCGCGCGCTCAAAACCCTGCAGGTTGGGAGTCAATGCAGCGTAGGTCGTTCCGGGATGACGGGTGATGCCGTTGAACACCTCGGCACTATCGGCCATCTGCGGCACCCAATTTGGATTAACGAAACTGCCGGCTTCGATGTATGACAATCCCGCCTCGGACAATTGATTAATGAGTTCTATCTTGGTGTCGGTGGTGATGGTTTGTTTTTCATTCTGTAAGCCATCACGTGGGCCGACTTCAACAATTTTGACTTTATCGGGCAGCGCCATCGTCAGTCTTCCCCCCAGCGCGGCATTAAATCCTGTTCAATACCTAATTGATCAAGGATGCGTGCCACGATGAAATCAATCAATTCAGGGATGGATTGCGGCTGCATATAAAAGCCAGGACTTGCCGGAACGATGACCGCGCCGAGCTGCGTAAGTTTGAGCATGTTTTCTAAATGAATCGCCGAGTAGGGCGCTTCCCGCGGTACGAGTATCAGCTGCCGACGTTCTTTCAAGGCGACATCAGCGGCGCGCTCGATCAAGTTGTTGCTGGCCCCGTGCGCAATCGCGGAAAGACAGCCGCCGCTGGCTGGGCAAATCACCGTGGATGTCGGAGAGCTGGAGCCAGAGGCGACAGGAGAAAACCAGTCATCTTTTGCGAACAGTTGTAACTGGTCTTCGTCGGCACCGAATAATTTGCTGAGCACGGCCTGTTGTTCTTCGAGTGTTTCGGGTAAGTCGAGGTCCGTTTCGGTGCGAATCACCACTTCTGCTGCGCTTGAGAGCAGTAAATAAACTTTGCAATCGGCCGCGAGCAGACATTGCAGCAAACGTAATCCATACTGCGCTCCGGATGCGCCAGTCATGGCGAGTGTGATGGTGCGTTGCGTCATGATTTAAATTCTCCATCGCCCCTGAACGAGGTCCTTAAAAGGAATTGGCAATTACACATTCCGTCGGCTGAAAGTGATTAAGGTCTGGCAGCTCGCATTAAGTTGATATGTATCAATAACTATTACGGGTATTTCGCTATCGTCAGCCGTTTTTTGTGGCGGTGCAACTATCATGAGTTACCTTAAAGCTGTTAACGATAAAGCGAATATTTTATATCAACAGGACGGTCATCAATGCATTCAGTTTTGTGATCTTGTCACCGGCGAAGGCATTCAGGCCAATCAGTTTTTAATCATTGATCAAGGGCGCTCCGCGTTAATTGATCCCGGTGGTGACCTGACTTTTACACCGTTAAACATCGAACTGAGCAAACGGGTCAATGTGCATGATCTACAGTATATTTTTGCATCGCACCAGGACCCCGACATCATCGCCTCTTTGCCGCGCTGGATGATGCACTCTCGCTGTCAGGTGGTGACCTCACGTTTATGGTCGCGCTTTTTACCACACCTGGCGTCAAGCTTTGTCACGCAACAAATGGCGGAAAGCCTGAGTGAGCGGATTACCGCGCTGCCTGATGAAGGTGCGGCGATTCCTTTTGGCCGCCATCATATTCTTGCGCTGCCGGCGCACTTTCTTCATTCCGTGGGCAACTTTCAGTTCTATGACCCGGTGAGCAAAATCCTCTTCAGTGGCGACATGGGCGCCTCGCTGATTGAGGATGATGCACATGTGCCGGTCCAGGATTTTGGTGCACATATTCCCAGCATGAAAGGCTTTCATCAGCGTTATATGGCGAGCAACAAGGCCTGTAAATTATGGGCCAATATGATCAGCCAGCTGGATGTGCAGATGATCGTTCCGCAGCACGGCAGCCCATTTGTCGGCGAAGCCATGGTCAATCAATTTCTGAACTGGATTCGCGATCTGCCCTGCGGCCTGGATTTAATGAGTCAAAAAGATTTTGATGCAAGGCGCCTGTTGTGATCGATTTTTACAGCGCGTGTTTTTTTAATTGCTCAATCATCTTTTGATGCACACCACCGAAGCCTCCATTGCTCATGATGACAATGTGCGTGTCGGCTTCGCTCAGGGAAATTGCGCAGTGAATCAATTCATCCAGATCATGTAACAGCTTGGCAGGCACAGGGCTTTGGTTCACCACGTCACCCATCGCCCAATCAACCCCGGGCGGCTGATACCAGAGCACATCGTCGGCATCGGTGCAGGCTTGATTCAGCGCATCTTTATGAACGCCCATGCGCATGGTGTTTGAGCGCGGTTCAATGACAGCAATGATTTTTTGATCGCCAACTTTCGCGCGTAAACCCGCCAGTGTGGTTTTAATGGCGGTAGGGTGATGAGCAAAATCATCGTAGACTTTTACGCTGTGAATATCTGCAAGGCATTCCATCCGCCGCTTTACGCCGGCAAATTGTGCGAGCGCCTGTGCACTTACTTCAGGTGTCACGCCGACGTGGCGGGCGGCGATCATTGCAGTCAACCCGTTATTGACGTTGTGTATACCCGTCTGCTCCCAGCGAACCTGTGCCACCTCTGCGCCTTCGTGATAGATGGCAAAAGCTGAACCGTCGTTTGCCAATAATTCAGCGCGCCATTCGACGTTTACCTTGCTGCCAATGGCGAACCGTTGCTGCGGGGTCCAGCAGCCCTGCGCGATGACATCATCCAGTGCGGCATCGTCCTGGGGCGCAACGATCAGGCCATTGTTCGGCACGGTGCGGAGCAGGTGATGAAATTGTTTTTGAATCGCCGCGAGGTCCGGAAAAATATCGGCGTGATCAAATTCGAGATTATTCAAAATCACGGTGCGCGGGTTGTAGTGAACAAACTTGGAGCGCTTATCAAAAAATGCGCTGTCATATTCATCCGCTTCCACGACGAAGAAGGGTGTTTCGCCTAAGCGGGCGGAGGTAGAAAAATTTTTCGTTACGCCACCGATCAAGTAGCCGGGCGCCATGCCTGCATACTCGAGAATCCACGTCAGCATGCTGCTGGTTGTGGTTTTGCCATGGGTGCCGGCCACCGCCATGACCCACTTGCCTGGGAGTACATAATCATGCAGCCACTGGGGGCCGGAGGTATAGGGAATGCCTTCTGCCAGCACATATTCCACCGCCGGGTTACCGCGGCTCATGGCGTTACCAATGACGACCAGGTCTGGTATCGGTTGCAGGTGCGCGGGATCAAAACCCTGCATCAGTTCAATGCCGGCCTGTTCCAGTTGCGTACTCATGGGCGGATAAACATTGGCATCGCTGCCGGTTACGCGGTGCCCGAGGGCTTTGGCAAGTTGTGCAAGGCTGCCCATAAAGGTGCCGCAGACGCCGAGGATATGGATATGCATGTCAGACGCTCGTAAAACCTGTAGTGGGTGCGAGCTTATCACTTAAGGCTGTGGAGCAAAATGAGGGAGGGGATCAGGCCGTGCCGTTCAGCAGGAAGGCGGGTTAGCGACAGTCTGAAGAAACCGGTGCTTGGTATTCAATGAGATCAACGACCACAGGGCGTGCCGTGAATGCAGGCCCTGGGTACTTTCGCGCGCTCCCGGCGCTGAGGGCATTCCATATTCAGTGTTTATCTCAGGAGCCGCCGCACTGGTAATCGGCGGCATTGCTCCTGATCTGCAGGGCAGAAATTAACGTCCCAATACGCCGTTGACGAACTCAAGAATCGCTTTGTCCTGGCAGTTCTCGAAGAAGCACGCCTGGAAGCGTTCGCCGGTCACGGCAGTTTTTACCAGCTCTGGATCAAGCGCCTTAAGACCTTCCAGATAATCCTTGGTGAGAGCATTTTTAACGCTGCTCAGGATGCCCGCGTTACGTACCTGGGATTCTTTACGCTCCGCTGGATAACCCTGGCCACGCACGCCTGCAAATGCCTTCTCGAAGATATAGCGGATATTCAGCTCTGCACCCCATCCAAAACCTTTGGCGAATGGCAGGGCCAGGGCGTTACCGTTGTTGATCTGGGCAAAGAGGTAAGCGTCAGATGGCTCGATGCAGTAACCACACACAACACCGGGATGGGCGTTCAGGGACATCAGTGCACCTTGGCCGGTACCGCAACCGCTCACCACAAAATCTACTGCCTTTGAGTTAAGCAGCAGGCTGGCCATGATGCCCAGGTGGATATAGGTGAGGTAATGATCATTGTCATCGCTCATGCCGACATTAAACACGGTGTGGTTTTGCTCCGCAGCTACGTCTTGCAGTTGTTGCAATACCACGGCGTTTTTTGCGGCCTGACTGAATTCGTTCATTAACGCAATTTTCATGGTTGATCTCTCTCTGGTTAAGCACTAAAAATCGGAGGCAGGCTCTTTGGCACCGCTTTATTGAAGGGTAAACGAGGGCTATTGTAGAGCTTTAGTGCGGGCTTTGGTACCGAAGGGGCCATTCACGAAGCGGCCAAGCCCGCGTGGCGTGAGCCGAGGAGTGTGAAGAATTGTAAATTTAATTAGTTACGCAGCCAGATAACGCTGTCGTTTATTGGCTTTCATCAGTTTAAGGTCTCCCATAAACAACCCATCCACACAGTTGCCGAAATCCGAATCAACGCTGAATGCCAATAATTGATATCCGCCTTCCTCATAAAGTGCCGCGTATTGTTTGAATAACACCGGTAATTTGAAACCCTGTTCCGTAAATCGCTGCTGCAGATATTCAAAACCTTGAGCACGATTCAGCGTTGAAAATATTTCGCTGAGAGCTTGATGCACATCAGGTTCGATAACCGGCGGATAGTTCCCGTCTGCAAGCGAAGCCGGTGCGCAGTAATACCGCTGATAATAAAACACCAATAAATCCCCCAGGGTTTTCGGATAGTTGGCGCTCATGCTTACCGGCCCCAATACATACCGGATTTCCGGATGGTTTTGCAGATACGCCCCTAAACCCTGCCATAAATAATCGAGGCTCGCCTTACCCCAATAGTCGGGGTTCACGAAACTGCGGCCGAGTTCGACAGCCTGTTCCAAGTAATTTATCGCCTCAGGGTGATAGCGGAATAATTCAGCCGTGTACAGGCCGGTTAACGCATGGTTGCGCAGAATGCTGGCACATTCGCCCAACCGATAAGCGCCGGCGATAGTAAGTTTTTCCTCGTCCCACAGCACCAGATGGCGATAGTAGTGATCGTACTTATCCAGATCGCGCCGGCTGCCGGTGCCTTCGCCCACCAGGCGAAACGTTTGTTCGCGTAGCCGGCCAATCTCGCGTAACACGGTGGGATGCGAGGTGTAATCACACAGGTAAATACGATGGTTATCGCGCGTATTGCCAATCAGTGTGGCAGTCTTGAATTCTTTTTTTAATGCAGCACGATCTTCCGGGTGGGCGATGGTTTTTTCAGTAATAAAGATCGCGCGTCTGCCCTTGCCGATTTTGTATAAATGCTTTTTTAAACGTTTGATGAGCGCCTTATCCGCCAGCTGATTGGATTCCAGCGCATGATGGGGAATCACCTCGCCCACGCGGAATTGAATCTCGCTCGACTGTTTGTTAAACATTTCGTGGGCGAGCAGCGCTGTCGCAAGAGGTTTGAAAATAAGTGAGGCGCTGTAAAACAGCAAAGAATTTTTGGCTGATACAAATATCGGCAATATCGGCGCTTTCGCTTTGCGCGCGAAGTGCAGAAAGCCCGCCTGCCATTGGCCGTCGCGAATTCCTTTGGCACCTGCGCGCGAGACTTCGCCGGCCGGGAATACAATAACCGCTTCGTCGTTTTCTAATGCCTGCAGAATATTTTTATAGCTCTGGCGATAGGCAGAGCGCGTCATGTTATCCAGAGGCAGCAGCAATTCACGCAGTGGCTCAAAAACCATCAGCAGATCATTGGCGATAATCTTTACATCGCGGCGCACTTCGCTCACTAGTTTTAATAACGCTAATCCATCTAAGGAGCCGATAGGATGATTGGCGATGATGACCACTCTGCCATGAGACGGAATATTGTTTCGCTCGCGGTGAGCGACACTGTAGCTGAAATTAAAATAGTCAAAGATGCGATCAACAAAATCCAGGCCGCGATTACCCTGATTTTCCCGCAGAAAACAGTTGATCTCCTGCTCGCGCGTCAGCTTGCGCAACAGCTTCACCGCGGATTTGCGGATCAGCGGTGCCTGGGTGGCAAATCTGGGGAATTTATTAACAAAAGATTCTTCGATATTTAGCATGACCGTTAACCCGTTGAAGTAAACGCCTACAGGTTATGACGGGCAGATGACGGTTGTGTGAAGAACAGATTACGGGGATGTTTCAGTGCGCCAGGGTAGGACGTCGGATTACGCTTTAGGCTAATCCGACCTACAGAAGGTGTGGGCAGGGTTAGGCTTTTACCAGCTGTTCTTCTTGTCGTGCCAGTAATTCGCTGTAAGGGGCTTTGATGGCGGCTAGCTTACCGCTGTTCTCGTCGACCTCAATATGATTTAACAGCGTATCGCTCAGGAGATGGCGGCTGATGAGAATGTCTCCACGTTCGGGTTGAATCGGGTCCTGCTGTTGTGCCACAAAGTCTTTCAGCAGGGTGCATCCGGCATGATTGGCCGGCCTTGCGACTTCCTGGATGGCGGCGGAGAGTTGCAGACGCGGGCTATTAGCGCGGGCGCAGAGGTTGCTTAACAACTGCGCACAGCAGAGCGCGCGGAAGCTGCAGTCGTACAAGGCTTCACCCACAAATTCCACCATGAGGGTGTCGTGGTTCAGCAGCTGCCGCTGACCGTTGTACAGCGACAAGACCCCCTGCAGCTGCTTTTCAAACCGGCGCAACACGTTGGCGAAGCCTTCGCTGTTGAGCTGTTGATACAGTTTGGTGAGATTGGTGATGCGGATTTGCAGTCGCACAGCCACTTCCGGCGGTGGGGGTGGCTCAGGTGCGAGCGGCTTAAGCGCTTCCAGCGGGACTTCCGGGATGGTGGGAATCTTTTCCACTACGGTGCTCACCACCTTGCCGGGTGAGGGCAGTTTATCGCGCAGGCGCGACCACCACTGCCGCTGGATCGACCACCAGATGGCCCACAGAGCGACAAAGACGGCGATGGTCCAGATCATTAGAAAATAATAGTCGTAGCGCGAATAACGCGGCACTTCCAGCGTGACTTGCAGATAACCGGCGATATTGTTGTGCAGAGCAATGGGCGCGGTGAAACTGTAGCGCTCACCCCGCATGGGTTGGTTTGGGTTATAGCCGGATTGCACCAGCAGTTTGTTTTCCACATTGTGAATCGCTGCACCCACGACCTTGGGCGCTTGTCCTACATCCAGCAACACCGCCTGCAGGCTGATGAGATCCTGTGTCAGCGTTGCATCAACCGCTTGCCGCGCGGCACTGCGGGCCAGGGTCTGGCCGTAGTTCTGGATCTGCTCCTGCTGGTTGTAGTAGGTGTTGTGCAGATAAAGGCCCGCCCCGAGCAAACCGAGGATCAATAGCAGTACGCTGCACAGGAAGAGTTGCGGGTAGGACCGGTATGTAGTGAGTAACGGCATGGGGATCTCAAGCGCGCGGGGCAATCCCCGTGCATCCAGCTGATTGTCAAAATTGTGTCGCATTCTAGCCTAAAGCGGCTGGCTACTGTAGCGTTCTCATTTAGGCTAGAATGCCGCCCCTTGATGAGAACCGGCTGATAAAAGTGAGCGAACGTGAAAGAAATCCTGTTGATTAACGTCTCCGGCGATGACCAACCCGGTATTACCTCGGCGATCACCGCAGTGCTGGCCCGTCATCAGACCACCATCCTTGATGTCGGTCAGGCGGTGATCCACGATACGCTGGCGCTGGGCATCCTGGTGGCGCTGGACGTTGATGCCGAAACCCGCGCGGTGATCCTCGATGAAATTCATGCGCGCACTCAGCCTCTAGGCATCCAGGCGCGTTTCCAGCCGGTGTCGCTGGAAAGTTACCAGCACTGGGTTGATCAGCAAGGCAAACCCCGACATATCGTTACGTTGCTGGCGCGGCAGATCAACGCGGCGCAGATCGCCGAACTGACGGATATCACGTTCAAGCACGGTTTGAACATCGACAGTATCAATCGGCTCTCCGGCCGTATTCCGCTCGACGCGCTGGAAAATCATAGCAACGCCTGTGTGGAATTTTCTGTGCGCGGCACACCGGAAGACCTCGCTGCACTGCGGGCAGATTTCATGGATTTATCCGCCCGGCTTGACGTGGATATCGCGTTTCAGCGCGATACCGTCTACCGCCGTAACCGCCGTCTGGTGTGTTTCGATATGGATTCCACCTTGATTGAAGCGGAAGTGATTGATGAACTGGCGATCGCCGCTGGCGTGGGGGAGCAGGTAATCGCGATTACCGAGGCAGCCATGCGCGGCGAGCTGGATTTCAAACAGAGTTTTGCCCGGCGTCTCGCGCTGCTGAAAGGTCTGGATGAATCAGTTCTCGAAGGCATTGCCGCCAATCTCCGTCTTACGGAGGGAGCGGAAAAGCTTATTTCTTCATTGAAAAAACTAGGCTACAAAACGGCGATCCTGTCCGGCGGTTTTAATTATTTTGGCCGCTACCTGCAACAGCGCCTCGGCATCGATTACGTGTATGCCAATGAGCTGGATATTGTGGATGGTAAGGTGACCGGCGAGGTGGTGGGCACCGTGGT
>CAYUVQ010000090.1:0-2275 GCA_964448175.1 uncultured Cellvibrionaceae bacterium
AAATGTCTGCAAAAGAAGTGAAATTTGGTGATAGCGCACGTCAACGCATGGTTGTTGGTGTGAACATTCTGGCTGATGCCGTTAAAGCAACCCTGGGGCCAAAGGGCCGCAACGTGGTGCTGGAAAAATCTTTCGGCGCGCCAACCGTAACCAAAGACGGTGTTTCCGTAGCCAAAGAAATTACCCTGAAAGACAAGTTTGAAAATATGGGCGCGCAAATGGTGAAGGAAGTTGCTTCACGCGCGTCTGACGATGCCGGTGACGGTACTACCACGGCAACCGTTCTGGCTCAGGCAATTGTTAACGAAGGCCTGAAGTCAGTTGCTGCGGGCATGAACCCGATGGATCTGAAGCGCGGTATCGACAAAGCCATTATCGCTGCTGTTGCTCATATCCAGTCTATCTCTCAGCCTTGCGCTGACAGTAAATCTATCTCTCAAGTAGGTACCATCTCTGCCAACAGTGATACTTCTATCGGTGGCCTGATTGCTGAAGCCATGGAAAAGGTTGGTAAAGAAGGTGTTATCACCGTTGAAGAAGGCACCAGCCTCGACAACGAACTGGACGTAGTAGAAGGTATGCAGTTCGATCGTGGCTACCTGTCTCCGTACTTCATCAACAACCAGGACAGCATGAGTGTTGAGCAGGACAGCCCGTTCATCCTGCTGGTTGACAAGAAGATCTCCAACATTCGCGAACTCCTGCCGGTACTGGAAGGCGTGGCCAAAGCTGGCAAGCCGCTGGTTATCATCGCAGAAGATGTTGAAGGTGAAGCACTGGCTACGCTGGTTGTTAACAATATCCGTGGCATTGTTAAAGTTGCTGCGTGTAAAGCACCTGGCTTCGGCGACCGTCGCAAAGCCATGCTGCAGGATATCGCTGTGCTGACTGGCGCTACTGTGATCTCTGAAGAAGTTGGTCTGGATCTGGAAAGTGCGACCCTTGAGCATCTGGGAACCGCTAAGCGCGTAACCATGAACAAGGAAAACACAGTAATTGTTGACGGTGCTGGCAAGCCTGAAGAAATCAAAGCACGCGTACAGCAAATTCGTACTCAAATCGAAGAAACCACGTCTGATTACGACCGTGAAAAACTGCAAGAGCGCGTAGCCAAACTGGCTGGCGGTGTTGCCGTGATCAAGGTGGGTGCTGCTACCGAAATCGAAATGAAAGAGAAGAAAGCGCGCGTTGAAGATGCTCTACACGCAACCCGTGCTGCGGTAGAAGAGGGTGTGGTTCCTGGCGGTGGTACTGCGCTGATCCGCGCTGTTGCTGCAATTGCTGACCTGAAAGGCGACAACGAAGATCAAAACGCTGGTATCGGTATTGCCCGTCGCGCGATGGAAGCTCCGTTGCGTCAAATCGTGGCTAACGCTGGTGAAGAGCCTTCTGTTGTGGCTGACAACGTTAAGAAAGGCGAAGGTAACTACGGTTACAACGCTGCTTCTGGTGAGTACGGCGACATGCTGGAGATGGGTATTCTCGACCCGGCTAAAGTTACCCGTACCGCATTGCAGGCCGCCGGCTCGATCGCTGGCTTGATGATCACCACCGAAGCTATGGTTGCTGATCTGCCTGAAGACAAGCCTGCCGCACCGGATATGGGTGGCATGGGCGGAATGGGTGGCATGGGCGGCATGATGTAATTGCCCATGTGCATTGATTCGCTGGCTTCTGCCGTTAGCCTTTTGTCCTACGAATCCGTATGGGCGAAAGGCAATGAATATCAGAAGTGAGTTATACTGGCGGCCCTTCGGGGCCGCTTTCGTTATATGAAAAATAACAGCCGGCGGGTTCATCCCTTACAAGCTGGTGTGCTGCGACAAACCTGTGCTTGGCCAATAGCTAAGTAAATTTGAGATTACGTCTTCTTAAGGAGAATGATTATGGCTTTTGAATTACCCCCACTTCCTTACGCAAAAGATGCCTTGGCTCCGCACATCTCTGCCGAGACTCTGGATTACCATCACGGTAAGCACCACAAAACTTATGTGGACAAGTTGAATGGCTTGATCCCAGGCACTGAATACGAAGGTAAGAGCCTTGAAGAAATCATCAAAACTTCTTCTGGTGGTGTATTCAACAATGCTGCGCAAGTGTGGAACCACACTTTCTATTGGAACTGCCTGAGCCCTAACGGTGGCGGTGAAGCTACCGGCGCAGTGGCTGAAGCCATCAACAAAGCGTTTGGCTCTTTCGAGAAATTCAAAGAAGAGTTCAGCAACTCCGCGATCAACAACTTTGGTTCCGCATGGACCTGGCTGGTGAAGAAAGC
>CAYUVQ010000090.1:2375-12121 GCA_964448175.1 uncultured Cellvibrionaceae bacterium
GATTCAGAAATCCGCAAGCTGTGGGGCATCTCTAACGATGTAAACCGCAAAGCTATCGCGGCTAACAAAGAAAACATCGCCAGCCTGGCCAAAGAGCTGGCAGCGGCGAAAAAAGACGCAAGCGAAGCCAAGACGACGGCGGCTAATTTGAATTCCCAGCTGGCTGCCAACAAAGCGGCAGTTGACGACGCTGTGGCCAAGATCGAATCGGCCGTCCTCAGTATTGCCGAGCAGGGCAAGCGTCTGCAGGACTTTACTGAGCAGGTTGATCGGGTTGACGGCAGATTGGGTTCGCTCCCGGCGCTGGAGCAGAAAGTTAAAACCAATGAAGAGGCCATCGCTGCCATTGATGCGTACCGCCGTACCATCAACCGCGATATCCTTGAGCTTAAGCAGCGCATGGGCGCTGCAGCCGCGAACTGACCGACGTATTAGTCACTGAAAAGGCCGGAAAGCCAGCACTTTCCGGCCTTTTTTATGGCCGATGAGGCAAGGCGTTCATCACCCCGGCCGGGTTGGTGTAGAATTGCGCCCCGAATTCCATCCCGAAGAGCCTTCAGAGCTTCAACCTGCCGCGCGGAGTGAGTACCGAACTCACGCCGGCACATTGCTAACAGAGAAACTGCTATGCCAACCGTGATTCGTCAGCAAGACCTGATCGACAGCGTTGCCGATGCGCTGCAATTCATCTCTTATTACCACCCCGTTGATTTTATCCAGGCCGTACATCAAGCCTGGGAGCGCGAGCAGAACAAAGCCGCCAAAGACGCCATGGCGCAGATCCTGATCAACTCCCGCATGTGTGCGATGGGCCGTCGTCCGATCTGCCAGGACACGGGTATCGTCACGGTATTTGTCACCGTGGGTATGGATGTACAGTGGGATGCACAGATGAGCCTGACCGACATGGTCAACGAAGGCGTGCGTCGTGCCTATATGAATCCTGACAACGTGCTGCGGGCATCAATTCTTGCGGACCCGGATGGTGCCCGCAAGAACACCGGCGACAACACCCCGGCGGTAATTCATTACAACATCGTTCCGGGTAACACTGTTGATGTGCATGTGGCAGCCAAAGGCGGCGGGTCAGAAGCCAAAACTAAATTCGCCATGCTTAATCCTTCCGATTCCGTGGTGGATTGGGTGCTGAAGGTGGTGCCGGAAATGGGCGCCGGCTGGTGTCCGCCGGGAATGCTGGGGATTGGTATCGGCGGCACGGCAGAAAAAGCCATGTTACTGGCCAAGGAGTCGCTGCTTGATCCGGTAGATATCCAGGAGTTGCAAGCGCGCGGCGCCAGCAGTCGTACCGAGGAGCTGCGCCTTGAACTGTATGACAAGGTTAACCGACTAGGTATAGGCGCCCAGGGGCTGGGGGGGTTAACCACCGTGCTGGACGTTAAAGTCAAAGATTATCCGACCCATGCGGCCAACAAAGCGATCGCCATCATTCCCAACTGTGCTGCTACCCGTCACGCGCACTTTACCCTTGATGGTTCCGGCCCCGCCTTACAAACGCCACCGTCGCTGGAAGATTACCCGGATATTTCCTGGGAAGTTGGCGACAGTGTGCGCCGGGTAAATCTCGACACAATAACCCCCGAAGAGGTACAGACCTGGAAAGCCGGCGAGACAATCCTGCTGTCGGGCAAGATGCTGACCGGACGCGACGCCGCCCATAAAAAGATGACTGACCTGCTCGCCAAAGGTGAACCCCTGCCGGTAGATATGAAAGGCCGGTTTATTTACTACGTTGGCCCGGTTGATCCGGTGCGCGATGAAGTGGTTGGTCCAGCTGGTCCGACCACCGCAACCCGCATGGACAAATTTACGCGGACAATGCTGGAAAAAACTGGCTTGCTGGGCATGATCGGTAAATCTGAGCGCGGTCCCGCCGCCATTGATGCCATTCGTGATTACCAATCTGTTTACCTGATGGCTGTGGGTGGCGCTGCCTATCTGGTGGCTCAGGCGATCAAATCCTCCAAGGTCCTGGGTTTTCCGGAGCTGGGGATGGAAGCCATCTATGAGTTTGATGTAAAAGACATGCCGGTCACCGTGGCAGTAGATTCCCGTGGTGAATCAGTGCACATCACAGGGCCGCAAACCTGGAAAGCGAAGATAGAAGAAGGTGTAGTGAACATTCTGTAAAAGGCTAACGCCGGTCTGCCCTTAAATGAGTTGAGGGTTTTGTTGAAGCCAGCTCCCCTAATGAGCTGGCTTTTTTATTGCCTCTCCGTATGCGCTGCGCTGTGTCTGCCTCGCCAGAGATTTCAACGGCTATGCCGCCTGGCAAACTCTTTGAGGAGGATGTAGTCCAACCCAAGACTTGTCACTGTATACATCTGATCTTGATCTTGATGAAGGAGGCTTCGATGAGCCCGACCACGAATAAATCCATTGCTGATGAAATCTGCGAAGCCTGTCGTGCAGATGCGCCGCGTCTGGATGAGCAGGAGATCCAGCAGTTATTACAGGAGGTTCCTCAGTGGGATGTAGTGATGCGCGACAAGATTCCGCAGCTCGTTCGGGAATACGCTTTCAAGAATTTTTTTCAGGCGCTGGCCTTTACTAATCTGGTGGGGCGGCTTGCGGAAAGTATGGATCACCATCCCGCCATCCTGACGGAGTGGGGCAAGGTGCGGGTCGAATGGTGGACCCACAAGATCAAGGGGCTACACAGAAATGATTTTGTGATGGCCGCCAAAACCGAACGGCTATACGAAGCGCGCGACTGGGAGAAATAAATGTCCGCAGCGCCTGCGGACATTTAACAGTACGCAACGGAAGTATCAGTAAATCCGATACTGTTCCGGTACCTGCTCGACGCAGCTGATGGGTTCCATCAAATTGCGTACCAGGCCGTCGTGAATACCATAAATCCACCCATGGACGGTCAGCTCCTGACCACGCTTCCAGGCATTTTGGATGATGTTGGTGTGCGCGACATTAGCCACCTGCTGCATCACGTTCAGTTCGCACAAATGGTTCAACTGCATCACCGGGTCACTGATGTTATCGATCAGCTCTTTGTGCTGGTAGTACACATCGCGAATACAGCGCACCCAGTAATCCACCAATCCCAGCTGGCGCCCCTCAAGTGCGGCCTTCACGCCACCGCAGCCGTAATGGCCTGTGACCATGATGTGTTTTACCTTCAGAAATTCCACCGCAAACTGCATGACCGACATGCAGTTAAGATCCGTCTGTATAACGATGTTGGCGACGTTGCGATGTACGAAAAGATCGCCCGGCAGGAGGTCCACAATTTCATTGGCGGGGACGCGGCTGTCAGAGCAACCGATCCATAAATATTCAGGGGCTTGTTGTTTGGCGAGGGCTTCAAAAAAGCCGGGTTGTTCTTTCTGGATTTTTTCCGCCCAGCGGGCGTTGTTTTCGAAGAGATGTTTCAAATCAGTCATAGCAGTCTCTGTCAGCGGTTAGCTCGGGTTGCAGTATATGTAATTTGCAAAGGAGCGACCAAGCACTTCGGGTTCTTATTTTGGTGTGGAATGCTAAAGTGGCGCCATTAAGGAACCGGAGCGAGGGCCACATGAACACCAGCAACGCTACTAACACCCTCTATTGGCACGACTATGAAACCTGGGGCGAAGTGCCCGCCCGCGACCGCCCATCACAATTTGCCGGCGTGCGTACCGATGAAGAGCTCAATATCATCGGCGAACCCTTGATGATGTATTGTCGGCCCGCCCCCGATTGGCTGCCCAAACCCGATGCCTGCCTGGTGACCGGTCTGACGCCGCAAGTGGCTCTTGAAAAAGGTGTGCCGGAACACGAGTTTGTCGCGGCCATCGCCGCCGAACTGGGCGAGCCGGGTACCTGCGGCGTGGGGTATAACTCGATTCGCTTTGACGATGAGGTGACTCGCTTCGCGCTCTATCGCAACTTCTATGATCCCTACGAACGCGAATGGCGCAATGGCAATTCCCGCTGGGACATCATTGATATGGTGCGGATGACTCGCGCACTGCGGCCGGAGGGAATCCAGTGGCCCGACTATGAAGATGGCCGTCCCTGCTTTCGCCTGGAGATGCTCACGGCGGCCAATAACCTGAACCATGAAGCGGCCCATGATGCGTTATCGGATGTGCTGGCCACCATCGCTATTGCTCGCTTGATCAAGCAGAAGCAACCGAAGCTATACAATTACGCTTATCGCCTGCGAGACAAGCGCTTCGCTGGCAGCCTTATTAATATTGATGAATGCAAACCGGTCCTGCATATCTCATCGATGTTTCCTGGCGAAAATGGTAATGCTGCACTGGTTGTTCCCCTGACCTTTCACCCCGGCAACAAGAACAGTGTTATTGCTTTCAATCTTTCCTCCGATCCGACTGATTTGCTGCGCTTGCCAGTGGAGGAGCTGCGGCAGCGCCTGTTTGTACGTCGGGAAGACCTGGCGGAGGGCGAAGAGCGGCTCGCGCTGAAAGAAATTCATCTCAACAAAACCCCCATGTTGCTCCCACCCAATATGCTGGACGACGCCACTGCACAACGGCTTAGGCTTGATCGGCGTAGGAATGAGCGTCATTGGCAAATTCTTGCCAACCTTACGCTTGAGGAACGGCAGGCATTGCGCAGCAAGTTAATGTCGTTATATGGCCAACAGGATTTTGCCGAAACCCATGATCCAGAACAGATGCTCTACAGTGGCGGCTTCTTTGAAGACCATGATAAGCGCCTGATGCAGAAGGTTCGGGCTATGTCAGGGGAAGATCTGGCGGATGCGGTTTTGCCGTTTAAGGATCCGCGCTTGCCGGAATTATTATTTCGATACCGGGCGCGCAATTTTCCCCACTCCCTCACCCCCGCCGAGCAGCAGCGTTGGCAGGATTTCTGTCGCTGGCGTTTGACGGACCCGGCGGCAGGCGGCGGTATGGTCTGGCATCAATTTCAGCAGCGTATGGCCGAGTTATCCGCCGGAGAATTAACCGCTTCCCAGCATCAGGTGCTAAAGGATTTGGCGTCATATGCCGATACCCTTCTGGGCGGACCCGATGGCGATTAAATGTTCTATTGGCGTATTAATCTTCTTTCGGGCCTCTGCTATGCTATAACCAAGATCGTTTTTCAGTAGTGAAAATCTGCAGGGTTTAAGGAGGAGGTTTTTCGCGCACCAAACAGAGCCACGGCCAGGCAACCCGTAATACAACAATTTCAACCGGTGGTAATGAATCCGGCAATCCAACCTGGTGGGGGACGTATGTCTGCAAGATGGTCATTAAAAAAGAAAATAAGCACCTCAGTAGCGGTTTCTCTCGTGTTAGTGGGTTGTGCTGTGGCCTGGCTTTCCTACTCCTCCGCCATGAAGCAGATGGAAGCCAACATCACCCAGCAAGTAAAAGGTATCTCAGCTACCTTCACCAAATATGTCGGCGACTGGTTCGCCTCCAAGGGCAAAGCGCTGGAAGGCTTTCCCGCTGATGCGGAGGAGAGTCGGTACAACGCTCACCTGGTCCAGTTACGCATATCAGCCGATGTCGACAACGTGTTTTTCGCTTTTGCTGACGGCTCGCTCGTCAACGCCAATAACTTGCAGATGGCCGCCGATAACAGTGATCCCCGCGTGTGGAGCTGGTACATCAACGCGACTAAAAACCCCACCCGGACGGTAGTTGAAAACCCTTCAGTGGCCTCGGCGACAGGGAAAAACGTTGTGTCACTGGGGCGTGCCGTGCTGAACGATGACGGTAGCATCAAGGGCATCCTGGGGGTGGATGTGGTGCTCGACAGTATCGTACAACAGCTGCGCGATATTGAATTGCCGGGAAATGGCGAGATGTTCATCGCTACGCGCAAAAATACCGTGTTTGCTCACCGCGACCAGAGTCTGCTAAACAAATCTCTGACAGATGTTGCTCCCGCGCTGAATCTGTCTACGGTTGAAAAACTGGTGCAAGGGCAGCAAGCTTCCACCCTGATTGACGTCGGTGGCAAAACCAAGCAGGTCTTTGCGGGGCCGATACCAGACTCTGACCTGATTCTAGTGATGTTGCTGGACCGCGAGGCTCTGGTGGGGCCGGTACATTCCACCCTCATCGGTCAGATGCTGGCGACCTTGTTATTGTTGATAGCGACGCTCATCGGCATCAACTGGCTCAATGGCCGGTTGTTGCAACCACTCAACAACGTATCTGCCTCACTTTCAGAAATCGCGTCCGGGGATGGAGACCTGACGCGTCGCCTGCCGGTCTCATCCAACGACGAAGTAGGGCAGCTGGCGGCCAATTTCAATCTGTTTGTGGACCACATGCACGGCCTGGTGGAACACATCCGGGGGCAGGCTGATGATCTGCGCGACAATGCTCGTCTCACTGCCGAACGTGCCGTCCATTCGGTCCGTGAGCTGGGTATGCAACAGGAACAGATCGGCATGGTGACTGAGTCTATGACCGAGATGACCAACGCGACGCAGGAAATTGCCCGCCATGCGGAGCGTACCGCCACGTCCGTGGACGACTCTGTAGCCAGTGCTGAACACGGCAAGAATCAGGTGGATAGAACCCGTGACTCGATCGTTGTGCTGGCGGAAAAGGTGGAGCAGGCGGGTGGTGTCATTTCAAATCTGAATGAACATGCCCAGCAGATCAGCGGCATCCTCGCCACTATCAAAGGTGTAGCCGAACAGACCAACCTGCTTGCATTGAACGCGGCCATTGAGGCAGCCCGTGCCGGCGAGCAAGGGCGGGGCTTTGCAGTGGTGGCGGACGAAGTGCGGGTATTATCGCAACGTACCCACGCCAGCACGGAAGAAATTCAATCCATGATTTCCTCTCTGCAGGCTACCGCCCAGAGCGCGGTAGCTATTATGGATGACAGCAGAAAGCTCGCGACCGGCAGTGTGACTAATGCAGATAACGCCTCAGAATCACTCACCAGGATCAATGAGGCGGTCGGCGTGATCAACAGCATGGCGTCTCAGATTGCCACTGCTGCCGAAGAACAGAGCCATGTGGTGCAGGAAGTATTGAAGAATATGACCGCGATCAAACATGTAGCTGATGGGCTGGCAAGCGACGCACAGTCCGGCGAGGCCCGCGCGAAAGTGCTGGAAGACCATTCGCGCGCCCTGAGCGATAAGGTGGCTACATTTAAGCTCTGAATCATATTTCCAGCAAAGAAGCGTCATGCCGGGTCATCGCAAGTGAGATTCGTTGCTGAATGAAACAAATCCAAAGGAAAAATGGGTAAACGCGTTACATGGCGGTGGGAATTTGTACTTTTTGCGAGTACAATTCCGCGCGCTGATCCGGTGCGGAGTTTTGCGCCGCTCAGGTTCTCATTCTCCATTAGTGCGTCTCTCGGGAGCTTCCTATGTCATCCATTAAAAAAGTGGTTCTGGCCTACTCCGGCGGCCTTGATACGTCGGTAATCGTTAAATGGCTGCAAGAAAACTACAACTGTGAAGTGGTGACATTCACTGCCGATATCGGCCAAGGTGAAGAAGTTGAACCGGCTCGCGCCAAAGCTCAGGCTCTTGGTGTTAAGCAGATTTATATAGATGACCTGCGCGAAGAATTTGTGCGTGACTTTGTATTCCCGATGTTCCGCGCCAACACCATCTATGAAGGCGAATATTTATTGGGCACCTCGATTGCCCGCCCATTGATTGCCAAGCGCCTGATTGAAATTGCCAATGAAGTGGGTGCTGACGCCATTTCTCACGGTGCCACTGGTAAGGGTAACGATCAGGTTCGTTTCGAATTGGGAGCTTACGCCCTCAAGCCAGGCATCAAGGTGATTGCCCCTTGGCGCGAGTGGGATCTGACGTCCCGCGAGACCTTGATGGCTTATTGCGAGAAAAATAATATCCCGGTGGACTTTAGCAAGAAGAAAAAGTCCCCATATTCTATGGACGCTAACCTGTTGCATATTTCGTATGAAGGTGGCGTACTGGAAAACCCCTGGACCGAAGCCGAAGAAGATATGTGGCGCTGGAGCGTGTCTCCGGAAGCTGCTCCGGACAAGCCCACCTACATTGATCTTACATACGAAAAAGGCGATGTCGTTGCCATTAATGGCGAGCGTTTATCTCCTGCTACCATTCTTGCGACCCTGAACAAAGTGGGTGGTGAAAATGGGGTTGGACGTCTCGATATCGTCGAAAACCGCTACGTGGGCATGAAGTCCCGCGGCTGTTATGAAACCCCCGGCGGCACCATCATGCTGCGTGCGCATCGCGCTATCGAATCCATCACTTTGGATCGTGAAGTGGCGCACCTGAAAGACAGTCTGATGCCCCGTTACGCCGAGATGATCTATAACGGTTACTGGTGGAGTCCCGAGCGTAAAATGCTGCAGACAGCAATTGACGAGTCGCAGCAGTTTGTTAACGGTGATGTCCGCGTCAAGCTTTATAAAGGTGCTGTGCATGTGGTTGGACGCCGTTCGGCGGACAGCCTGTTCGATGAGAAGGTTGCGACCTTCGAAGACGATGCTGGTGCTTACAATCAAAAAGATGCAGAAGGCTTTATTAAGCTTAATGCACTGCGTATGCGCATTGCGGCCAACAAAGGTCGTACTCTGCGTTAATTTCTTGGGTTTATTTGACAGAAGGGCAGCAGATTTCATCGGCTGCCCTAAACTGTATAAGTTTTGGGCAGTGGGATGTCGCCCTTACGCGCTAAAGCATCTGCTTTATTCGCTGTCGAGCCATCGTGACGGATCAGTTATTAACGGAGTGTTATCCCGGGGAATCAACTTGATCAGGATCAATATCGATAACCTCTCTTTTGCGCACAATACCGCCCCGGGGAACGGGGGATGCTTGTGCGGGATACACCTTCTTTGAACGTAACCCTTTTCTTTTTCGCATTGGGAATGTCCTATGAGTAGTAATCCGGCAGTAGCCACTGACCATCCGGTCTATGATTACAAAGTCGTACGCCAATTTGCCATCATGACTATCATATGGGGTGTGGTCGGCATGGGAATCGGCGTGTTGATTGCGGCCCAGCTGTTTTGGCCGGAATTAAACGACATCTTTCAACCCTACACCCACTTCGGTCGGTTGCGCCCCCTGCATACCAACGCCGTGATCTTCGCTTTCGGCGGTTGTGCCTTGTTTGCCACTTCCTACTACGTGGTTCAACGAACCTGTCAGGCGCCACTGTTTGGCGGTTGGTTAGTGCCGTTTACCTTCTGGGGCTGGCAGCTGGTGATTGTGCTCGCAATCATTACTTTGCCGATGGGATATACCACAACTAAGGAATACGCTGAGCTGGAATGGCCGATTGATATCCTGATTGCCATTGTCTGGATTAGTTATGCGATCGTGTTCTTCGGTACCATCGTCAAGCGCAAGACAGACCATATTTACGTTGCTAACTGGTTCTACGGTGGCTTTATTCTTACCATCGCGGTGCTTCATATCGTTAACAGCGCTTTCACGCCGGCTTACTTCATGAAGTCTTACTCCGCTTACGCTGGTGCTGCTGATGCCATGGTGCAGTGGTGGTACGGCCACAACGCCGTAGGCTTCTTCCTGACTGCTGGCTTCCTCGGCATGATGTATTACTTTGTGCCCAAGCAGGCGGGTCGTCCGGTTTATTCCTATCAACTGTCCATTGTTCACTTCTGGGCATTGATTTCTGTATACATTTGGGCGGGTGCGCACCACTTACATTACTCGGCACTGCCGGATTGGGCACAGAGCCTGGGTATGGTGATGTCGCTGATCCTGTTGGCCCCCAGCTGGGGCGGTATGATCAACGGTATCATGACCCTGT
>CAYUVQ010000091.1:0-7229 GCA_964448175.1 uncultured Cellvibrionaceae bacterium
AAGCGGCTTTTCTTAAACCGATACAAAGAAGAAGCGTTTATGTAAAAAAGTAAACTGTTATACCCATGTAGCCGAAAAAGACAAAGAACATCACTGCACCAAAAAGCATTAAACAAAACTCAATCTTACAGAAAATCTTTAACGTCGTATCTATAGGCAATGGTTCTTTAAGTCCCTTAAAACGCTTTCTTTTTGCCCAGCCAGGCGCTGCAATTAAATAAATATAATTAATGGATTTTACGAAGCTCAACGGCCAGCTTACGTAATTAACGAGTTCTGATTTTTTAAAATAAGGCTCCTTAAAAAGAATGCGATCTAATTTCGGACCTAGGATATTGTGCAGGATAATCCAGAGTGGGTAGACGGTGACACCTAATCCAAGGGCAATCGCACAGAGGATAAGAGCTATAAGGAAAACGGGGTCAATTTCACTCACAGAGCATTAATCTTTTCGATGATGTATTCAGAATAAAAATTATTTAAAGTACCCCTAAAAAATGTTGGCGTGGTAGCCCGCGCAAGACAAAAGCAGGCGATAAAGCGGAGTTTATGCAGAATAACTGAGCATTTTGAGCCTGCTGTTAATCCCGCGCTGGTGCGGGAAGAAATGCGCAGTACTTTATTGGGGGCAAGGATGCCATTTAAGAGCACATTGGTGAGCCCCAGATTAGCCGTCAATTAAGAAAAAAACGTTTATGTAAAAAAATAAACGGCTATTCCCATGTAGCTGAAAAATACGATACACATTAGTCCACCACACAGCATCAAACAAAACTCGACCTTACAGATAAACTTTAATATTGGTCCGATAGGTAAGTGCTCATTAGAGCCTTTGAAGCGCTTTCTTTTGGCGAGCGAAGGTGCTGCTATTAAATAAACATAATTCATCGACTTTAAAAAGCTCAATGGCCAATCGCCATAATTAACAAGTTCTGATTTTTTAAAATAGGGTTCCTTAAAAAGAATGTGGTCGAGCTTGGGGCAGAGGATATTATGCAGGATGATCCACAACGGATAGAACGTAACGCCTATTCCAAATACTATTGCACAAATGATAAGAGCTATTAGAAACACGGGATCAATTTCATTCATAGAGCATTATCTTCTCTGTTGTTGGATTAGGCATTGTCAAAATCTATCGGTTAAAGCACCGAGAGAGAGCGATCAGACAGCAATCCTCGTCGGGTACCCGCTGCATTGACGTTACCATTGGAACTGCACGCACTAGCTACGCCCGACTTGGTGGCAAAATCTATATGCCTACCGCGTGTATCATATAGTCTTCTTAGTGCACGGCTACCGCCATAGCTTGCAGCAACACTGCCCACGCCTATCGCCAGTGCAGCCACCCAACCAACCGGTGTAGCCATTAAAATAACGGCCACTGTAACTCCGGCACCATACGCAACGCCTCCCAACAACCCACCCACACTTTCAACCAGAATTTCATTTTTTTCCTGCTGACTTTGGGCATTAGCAATCTGATGACAAGCGATACCAAGGCCCACTACCGAAAGCGCAACGCCGCCCTTGGACGCCGCTCTGGAAAGCTGGCCCATCTGATTTATCTTCTGAGTGATCGGCTGTGTCGGTGCGGTGCCTTTGGTGCGGGAGACACGCAGTACTTCCGTAGGAGCATAGGTGCCATTCAAGAGCAAATTGGTCGGTCCAAGATTGGTTGTCAGCTGCGCGATCAACCTACTGCGCCGGTAGTCATACTGGCCTTTGGTGATTTGCCCGCGCTTATAGGTTTCGTAATTATCAACCATCTCCGTGAGCAGGGGACTGTTCGTCTTGAAGGTCGTGTCAATCATACTTAGTTTAGCGGTACCGCTGCCCAGCATGACCGGGGCCAATAACGAGAAAAGATCGCGCTCTTTAGGGCTTGAGGTTTTCCAATGACGATCCAGTACCGGGAATCAGTCATTGCCGAGTCCCAGGATGGGAGTGGAATAGGGATAGCCCGGTGGGGCGGCGCAATATTGCTGCGGGACATCCAATTTGATGAGCTGGTTCGGATGGAGCAGGTTAGAATTTTTTATGCCAGGGTTGTCAGCCTGGACCTTACGGATCAGCGCTTGCCGCTCCTGGATTGGCAATGATCCATAGTACTGTTTGATTATTGCGCTCAATGAATCGCCCGGTTTTACTTGATATGCAATAGTGTCCAAACTCTGACTTGATAGTTTCATCATGTTACGTCCTTGATAACGTAAAAAGTTAACCTAGAGATGTTCGCGGCTTTGAAGTGGCGTAGAAGAGCGATGGGACGCAACTTCTCAGCCACTGTCAATCTAAACGTCGCAAGCTGCGACCTCAATCACAAATCCACGCCGCACAACAGACTCGTTCGCAGAGAACGCTCAATCACCGCAATGCGTTCATCAGCATTTAAGCGATTTTAAAACTTCAATCATTTGATGCATTTCTGCATCGGTGCCAATGGTGATTCGCAAAAACCGGTCGACTCGTGGTGCGTTGAAATAGCGCACCAGAATTTTATGTTCGCGCAGTCGGGCCGCCAGATCCGCAGCATCACCCGGAGGCTGTGCCAGTACAAAATTCGCTTGGGATGGCAGTACGGTAAAGCCTAACGCCTGTAGTTGCTGGATCGTCCATTCCCGTGTGGCAATCACTTTGTCACAGCAGGTACGGAAGTAGTCTTCATCCTCGAAGGCGGCCACAGCGGCGGCTTCCGCCAGGCGATCCAGCGGGTAGGAGTTAAAGGAGTTTTTGACGCGGTCCAAGCCTTCAATCAATTGCTCATCACCAATGGCAAAGCCGACACGCATTCCCGCCAGTGAGCGGGATTTCGACAAGGTTTGTACAACGAGCAGATTAGGATACCGATTCACCAGCGAGGCCGCTGTTTCACCACCAAAGTCGATATAGGCTTCATCCACCAGCACCACCGAATGTGTATTGCGCTGCAGCAGCTGCTCTATCTGCGCCAGAGGTTTGCCAATGGCGGTTGGCGCATTAGGGTTAGGGAAAATGATCCCGCCGTTTTCCGTCGAGTAGTCATTAAAGTCGATGGTGAAATCATCGCGCAGCGGAATTTTGTGCGCGTTTACGTCAAAAAGCTGGCAATAGACTTTGTAGAAGCTGTACGTAATATCGGGGAACAGCAAAGGTCTGGGCTGCTGGAAAAACGCCATGAACGACAGCGCCAGCACCTCGTCTGAACCATTGCCGATAAAGACCTGCTCCGGGCGAACCGAATAATAATCGGCAAGGGTTTGCTTCAGTCGACGGGAATTAGGGTCTGGATAGAGACGCAGACGTGCAACGGCATCCTCATTCAGCACATGCTGCACCCGGGGTGATGGCGGATAGGGGTTTTCGTTGGTGTTGAGTTTAATCAGGCCATCAATCTGTGGCTGCTCTCCGGGCACATAAGGCTCCAGTTGACGCACCACTTCACTCCAGAACTGCGACATAGTCAGACAAGGCTCCTGCATAGGATGAAACGAGCCGCCGAGTATACCTGATCGCGCTCTTACCGTCCGAGGCAGACCGCCGAGTGTTGCTCCAGATTCCAGCTCGTTGTGGGTCGCCAGCCATCAAACCGGTGCGATGATCGTTACTCCAGACAAAAACTGCGCACCATTAATACGCCGCCCGCTTCAGCTGTCGGACACCTGTTAAACCATGACCCACAGCGTATAATCAGCCCACTTTTTGCCGCTTAGCTGCGCCCTAACGATTCGGAGTCAACATGTTTGAAGCCCTGCCCCTGTTACCTGCAGACCCTATTCTCGGACTGAGTGCCGCCTATCAACAAGATACCAATCCCAATAAGGTCGATCTGGGGGTTGGCGTTTACAAAAATGATGCGGGAGTTACACCGATCATGGCAGCCGTGGCGGCAGCAGAACGTTTGCGTTTGAATCTGGAAAACACCAAAGCTTATACCAATCCCGCCGGCTATCCCGGTGCAAACAATGCCGTGGCGGGTTTGGTCTATGGCGCAAATCACGCAGCGGTTTCCGATAATCGCGTGCGTACCATCCAAACGCCGGGCGGCTGTGGGGCGTTGCGTGTCGCTGCGGAATTTATCCAGCGTGCCAAACCTGGTGCCACCATCTGGGTCAGCAACCCGACGTGGGCCAACCATATTCCCCTGTTGAGCAGCGCCGGCCTGACGCTGCGTGAATATCCCTATTACGATTACGCCACCCACAGCATCGACTTTGATGCCATGCGCGCGACGTTAAATGAGATTCCCGCGGGCGATCTGGTATTGCTCCATGCCTGCTGCCATAACCCCAGCGGGGCCGACCTGTCTCCAGAACAATGGCAGGAAGTGGCGCAACTGGCTCAGTCCCGCGGGTTTATTCCGTTTGTGGATATGGCCTATCAAGGGTTCGGCGAAGGGCTGGAAGAAGATGCCTATGGCATTCGCCTGTTAGCCGAATCGGTACCGGAACTGATTGTCGCCGCCTCCTTCTCGAAGAACTTCGGCCTGTATCGTGAGCGCGCCGGCACTCTAAGCCTGGTGTTCGCCAACGAAGCCCAGGCCAATGCGGGGCTGAGCCAGCTACTCAGCGTGACGCGCGGACTTTACTCCATGCCGCCAGCACACGGTAGCGCAATTGTGGACATCATCCTCCACAACAGTGAGCTGACCCGCCAATGGCAGGAAGAGCTGGGACAGATGCGCCAGCGCATCCAGAATCTGCGCGCTGGACTGGTAGATGCTTTAAATCAGATTCAGGATGAGCGGGACTTCAGCTTTATTGCCCACGAACGCGGCATGTTTTCATTTTTGGGATTGAATGTGGAACAGGTGCATCGCCTGAAAAATGAATTCAGCATCTACATGACCGACACCAGCCGTATCAGCGTTGCGGGTTTAACCATGGAGAAGATGGGTTACGTCAGTAACGCGATTGCGCGGGTGCTGCGCTCCTAGGAATTGCGCAGGTTAGGTAGCGGGATGTACTCCTTAAGATTACATCCCCCGCCATTAATGCTCTTCAATCACCGCCGGTGGTAACGGATGATCCAGTTTCAACACGGCTTTTTGCAGGATCAGTGTGTTCGGATAGGTGACGATGTTGCCATCATCCCGGCGCAGAATGACATGGAACATGCTGATCTCTTCGATCATGCCACTCATGTCGTCGTCCTTATCAAGGATCTTGATGCGATCCCCTACGCGGTAAGGAAACCCAAAAAAGATAATCATGCTGGCCGTGATGTTGCTCAGGATTGACCACTGCGCAAACAAGGCCACACCGACCACGGCAAAGATAGACGAAAGAAAAACCGAAACCTCGCTGTACCCCAGGCCCAGAATCAAGCACACCACAACAATGCAACAAAACACCAGACCGATATTCATCAAGCGCGTGACATAACGCACACGCAAATCGCCCAGCATTTTTTTGATGCTTCGTTCGCGGGTGATCTTGTGCAGGATTGTAGACAGTAAATAAAACGCACTGATACAAGCCATTACCAAAAGTAATTTTGTCATTAAATCCTCACTCATCTAGCAGGGTCATCCTCGAATGGTTTACTGCTACCATAGGACAAATTTTGCAACTGCTCGTTTGACCGTTGCGCAGTATAGCCTTACTTAATTAAAAGGAAGCTGGAATGGCGTCACTTTTTTGCATTGCCCATCGCGGCGGCCCAATTCACCATCACCACACCAGTCCCGAGAACAGCCTGGAAGCAATCCGTCGCAGCCTTGAGCTGGGGGTGGATGCCATCGAAATTGATATCTGGCAAATCGGCGGCGAGTTGATTGTTACCCATGATCGGCGACTCGGTCGGCAGCTGAAAGGTCGAGGGTTATTGCTGCACAAAACCTTCGCTGAAATCCGTCAGTTAACGCTCGAAAACGGTGAACCCGTGCCCACACTGCGCGAAGTACTCGAACTCGTCGGCGATCGCGCGCTGCTCAATATTGAAATCAAAGGGCCGGATTGTGTTCCTGTACTGGTCGAACAATTAACGGCGTTTACCCAGGACCACCAACTGTCACTGGATCATTATCTGGTATCGAGTTTTGATCACCAGCAATTGTTCCAGATGTTGCAGGCCGCCCCCGACATAAAACGTGGCGTTTTGATGGAGGGCATCCCTTATCACTACGCACAATGCTGCGATGAACTAAAAGCCTATTCGTTCAATACGCATTTAGGATTTTTAAATCAGGATATGGTCAACGACGCCCGCCGTCGCGGCCTCAAAAACTGGGTGTACACCGTGAATCACGAAGAAGACTGGCAGTGGATGCTGGATTTGGGAGTGGATGGAGTGTTTACGGATAGGCCGGAGGCGCTGCTGGAGTTTAATCGCCTACGCGCTAACTAAGAGCAAGCCGCATAATATTCACCAACCGCCCACCCAGCCGGGTGCGGCGGGAAATTTGCCAGCCGCGCTTTTGATAAAACTCGGTGTACTCGGCCGCCGATAACCACAACTCCTGCATCGCCATCGCGCGCACATAATCAACGGCGTGCTCAATCAACAAATTTCCGACGCCTTGTTCGCGATGCTGTTCCTGCACAAATAAATTACTCAGCCATACCGCCGAGATCTGCTGATTCGCTTTCTGTTGCGTACTGCTGTGGTAATTCACCAGACTGACGCAGCCATAAATGTTTTTATTCGATACCGCGACAAGCGTTTGCGGAACGGTTCTTCCCTGCATATGTAATTGCAACCGTTGTTGCCGCAACGCAAGCGAACTTTTCAAGCCCTGACGCTCGCATTCCTGATGGTGCCATGCGGCTACCTGTGCAATAAATTCCGGCGCGAACGCGAGAGGCTGGATAATAAGTTCAGCAAGGGGCAAAGACATAAAGGTGCGCTACAGCTTTGAAAGAAGTGAGGTTCAGACCGGAAAGGGTTGATGAGGTTCTTGGGTTTGCTGGATTTGTTTGCTGCTTCCCTTGTTGATAGTGGATTGTTCTGTTGTCGGACGGTGCATTGATATCAGGTTCGCGAATTTGTGGAGTTACGAGCTGCTTATGTTGCTGTTGCTGCTGCTGTTGCACGTCATGGTTACTTGCATACTGCTGTGGTTTGCCAGGTAGCTCACGGAACGGTGAATGTTGTCTGGATGCTCTGCGGAGGTCTCATGCAGAGATGTCGGATTACGACGCTGCGCGTCTAATCCGACCTACTTTATTAGTCCGACCTACTTTGCTCGTCCGCGACTTTGCTAATCCGGCCTACTTTGCTAATCCGCTACTTTGCTAGTCGGCCTGCTT
>CAYUVQ010000091.1:7329-10700 GCA_964448175.1 uncultured Cellvibrionaceae bacterium
ACTTTGCTAATCCGGCCTACTTTGCTAATCCGCTACTTTGCTAGTCGGCCTGCTTTGCTTTGCGTCTAATCGACCTCCGCTAACCGATCTACTTAAACAATTCTTTTACGCCTTTGCGGCTTCGAACCATTTGATGTCTTCGCCGTGAGCTTGTTTGTCGGCGTGGTAGCTCGAACGCACCAGCGGACCACAGGCGGCGTGTTTGAAACCCATCTCGGCGGCAAGGCGAGTGTATTCTTCAAACTCATCAGGATGCACGTAACGTGCAACAGGCAGGTGATCACGTGAAGGCTGGAGGTATTGGCCGATCGTGAGCATGTCGATATCGTGGTCACGCATGTGCTGCATCACTTCGATAATTTCTTCCTTGGTTTCACCCAGCCCCACCATCAAACCGGATTTGGTTAATACATCCGGACGACGGGCTTTGTATTGCTTGAGCAATTGCAATGACCACTCATAATGCGCGCCGGGGCGGGCCTGACGATACAGACGCGGTACGGTTTCCAGGTTGTGATTGAACACATCCGGCGCTTCTTGTTCGAGGATGTCCAGCGCAATCTCCATGCGGCCACGGAAATCCGGCACCAGTACTTCGACTTGCAGGTTCGGACTCAGGGCACGCGCTTCGCGAATACAATCCGCAAAATGCTGGGCGCCGCCATCACGCAGGTCATCCCGGTCTACCGACGTAATCACCACATATTTCAGGCGCATCTCCGCAATCGCTTCGGCCAGCTGACGCGGTTCATCAACATCGAGAGGATTAGGCTTGCCGTGGCCGACATCGCAGAAAGGACAACGACGGGTGCAGATATCACCCATGATCATAAACGTGGCCGTGCCACCACTGAAGCACTCGCCCAGATTAGGACAGTTGGCTTCTTCACAGACCGAAGACAATTTGTTCTTACGCAGAATGCTCTTGATGCGATCCACCTCGGGCGAAGCGGGGATACGCACACGAATCCAATCCGGCTTGCGCAGCATCTCTTCCCGATCACTGGCAATAACCTTGACCGGAATACGCTCAACCTTATCAGCATCGCGCAACTTCTCGCCCTGCTTGTAACGCTCGGTGCGCTTAACAGGTTGCAGCTCAGGAACAGGGGCAGATACAGGAGGCAAATCAGACATAACAATCTCTTCGTTTCGTAAAATTTCCACAATCTCTCAGAGGGGATCGTGTAAAGGCTTGTAAGACTGTCGTCGGCAAGGACCCCGACGCCAAGCCTCCAGGGACGGATTCACGGCGTGTCTTACAAGCCTTTACCCGATCCCCGGCAACTACTGATGGCCAAGCATTGTACAGCTTTCATAACCCAATTTCTGCGCAAATTGCGTAACCAAATGGTTTTGTACCTGACTCAAGGACGGGGGGGCAACCAACAGATCCCGCATCTGGGTCATCGCCAGCCCCTGATAACCACAGGGATTAATCCGTTGGAACGGGCTTAAATCCATATCCACATTCAACGCCAGCCCATGAAAACTGCAGCCTCGCCGCACCCGCAACCCCAAGGACGCGATCTTGTTGCCATCGACGTAAACACCTGGCGCATCGGGTTTGGGATAAGCCGCAATGCCATAGGTCTCCAGCGTCGCGACGATGGTTTGTTCAATGGCGGTCACCAGATCACGCACGCCCAGCTTCAGGCGGCGCAGGTCCAGCAAGGGGTAAGCCACTAACTGGCCCGGCCCGTGGTAAGTCACCTGCCCACCGCGATCGGTCTGAACTACTGGAATATCCCCCGGCATCAGCAGATGCTCGGGTTTGCCTGCCTGCCCCTGGGTAAATACCGGAGCATGCTCCACAAGCCACAATTCGTCCTGCGTTTCCGGGGTACGCTGATTGGTGAAATCGGTCATCGACTGCCACACGGACTGGTAGTCCTGACGACCCAGCTGGCGGACCACCAGCGTATCGAAACTGGTCAACCTAGATCACCATCTTGGTGATGCGGTTAGCGCGCAATTCCATATGGATCGAATGCAGCTGACTCTCACCAGTAGCGGTAATCCAGACCGTAATGGATTGGAAGCGGCCCTTGCTGCTTTCGTTGATGGTAATGCGCGTCTGATCAAAGCCTGGAGCGTGACGCTCCATCACTTCCATCACCAGGGCGTGGAGTTCAGCCCCAGCATCACCGAGGACTTTGATCGGGTAGTTCGGACAGGGAAATTCGATCTTGGGAGGTTGCTGTTCAGTCATGAAAATAGAACCGGGAATACAAAAGTGCGCCGATTATACCAGAGCGAGCCAGGGTAGCGGAGTGTGAGGCACTGACTACCCAGCGCCGGGACAATGGGTTATTCTGCGACGCCCGTTTGCGCGACAGATTTAATGCAGACACTGCAGAGAATCCACGCACCTGGGACGAATATTTTAGCGAGACAAGATAACTACCGAGACAATGGAAGCCCAGGTTTGATACTCGATACCCGCCTTTCGCTTGAAACCCCTGAAGGAGCCACGCTTCCGCTTGCTCCCGCTGGTGCGGGCGTACGCATCATGGCTTTTATGATCGACATGCTGATCAAATCCGTCGCCATCATCGTTGTGTTCACGGCTTTGGGCTTTCTCGGCGGCATGGGCGTGGGTATTGCGCTGATTCTGACATTCCTGCTCGAATGGTTTTACCCGGTCTATTTCGAGGTCTGGCATCAGGGGCGGACGCCGGGCAAGAAGAACCTGAACATCCGCGTCGTCAATGATGACGGCACACCTGTCACCTTTGGCCCCTCGCTGTTGCGCAATCTGCTGCGCGTCGCGGATTTCCTTCCGTTGATGTACCTCGCCGGCATTATCACCAGTTTGTTGAACTCACGGTTCAAACGCTTAGGCGATCTGGTGGCGGGCACGCTGGTCGTGTACGACGCCGCTCCCCTTGCCGACCCGGACTTTGATGTAAAAGGCCGCCAGCCGGTGCCCGCTGACTTCACCACCGATGAACAACGGGCGCTGCTGGCCTTTGCCGAGCGCAGCAAACGTCTGTCGCCGGAACGGCAGAGCGAGCTCGCCGCGATCCTGCTACCAGTCCTCAAGACAGATGAGCCGGTGATCACCATCAAGCAGATGGCCAACAGCATGGTGGGCCGCCAATGAAGCAGAGGCAATTCGAGGCACTCTACGAGCGCGACTGGCAGGCGCTGGCCACCCTCATTGAACAGTTGGAAGCGCGTAAGGGGGTGCTTACAGCAGAGCAGCTGAGCACCTTTGCACCGCTGTATCGCCAGATCTGCCACTTCCACGCCTTGGCGAAAGACCGGCAATACAGCAGTTATCTGGTGGATAAACTGGGTGATCTGGTGGTCCGCGGCCATCAGCAGCTGTATCGTCGCAAGCAGCCCTTGGCTCAGCAATTCCTGCA
>CAYUVQ010000091.1:10800-11947 GCA_964448175.1 uncultured Cellvibrionaceae bacterium
GTGGCCGGTCACCTGACTAACGTCGAATACACCGAAACTTTTTTCACCTTTGTCGTGGGTCATGGCAGTTTCGAATTGACCGCGATCGTGATCTCCGGTGCGGCAGGGCTAAAGCTGGGTTACAACCTGCTCAATCCCGGTAACCGTACGCGGCTCGAAGCGCTGATGCAGGCGGGGCGGGTAGCAATTCGTCTGGTTTACGGGGTGATCATCATGCTGGTAATTGCCGCTTTTATAGAAGCCTTCTGGTCATCCAATAATGTTCTGGTGGCTTGGCAGAAATATCTGGTGGGTGCCGCGCTTTGGGCAATAGTAATTGCTTACTTATGTTTAAGCGGCCGCCAGCCTGGGTCCGACAATCGCCAGCACACGCAGGACGCGCCATGAATCTTGATCAGGTATCCATTGAGATTCGTCCCCGCCCCGCCTGGGAAGCCGTCGATCTTGGCTTGCTGATGGCGCGCCGCTGGTGGTGGCCGATGACCAAGGTCTGGCTGGTGCTGACCCTACCGGTATTTCTGCTGCTTAACCTGCTTCCCCAGGATTGGCTGTGGATGAGCATGGTGGTGATCTGGTGGCTTAAACCGTTATTCGAACGGCCACTGCTGCACATCCTCAGCCAGGCCGTATTTGGTCACCTGCCCGATACGCGTTCTACGCTCAACGCCTTTCCTGCTCAGGCAGGTCGACAGCTGTTCCTGAGCCTCACCTGGCGGCGACTGAGCCTGACCCGCTCGATGGATCTGCCGGTCATTCAGCTGGAGGGATTAAAAGGCGAGCGCCGCAAACAACGGCTGCGGATTCTCCATCGTGAAGATTCCAACCCGGCTACCTGGCTGACCATCATTGGGGTTCATATCGAGAGCTTCTTAAGCCTGGGGTTGTTGATACTGCTTTATGCCTTTGTTCCCAGTGAAATGAACCTCGACTGGCTGGATCTTCTGGTGAATGAAGAGGCGGTCTGGGTGACCTATCTCACCAATGTCTGTGGCTACCTGGCGCTATCAGTGGTAGCCCCGTTTTATGTGGCTTGCGGCTTTTCGCTCTACCTCAACCGCCGCATCAAACTGGAGGCATGGGATATCGACATCGCCTTCCGGCGCATCGTCAATAAGCGCCGCCTTCAACCTGCCGCGACGACAGCCAT
>CAYUVQ010000092.1:0-11714 GCA_964448175.1 uncultured Cellvibrionaceae bacterium
GCACAGCGGCTTGTCCGTATTTGCCGGTGTGGGTGAGCGTACTCGTGAAGGTAACGACTTCTACCACGAAATGACCGACTCCAACGTTGTCGATAAAGTGGCGATGGTTTACGGCCAGATGAACGAGCCACCAGGCAACCGTTTGCGTGTTGCGTTGACCGGTTTGACCATGGCGGAAAAATTCCGTGACGAAGGTAAAGACGTACTGTTGTTCGTGGATAACATCTACCGTTATACCCTGGCCGGTACGGAAGTATCCGCACTGCTGGGCCGTATGCCATCAGCGGTAGGTTACCAGCCAACTCTGGCGGAAGAGATGGGTGTTCTGCAGGAACGCATCACCTCAACCAAGACTGGCTCGATTACTTCCGTGCAAGCGGTATACGTACCGGCGGACGACCTGACTGACCCGTCACCAGCGACCACCTTTGCGCACTTGGACTCAACCGTTGTATTGAGCCGTGACATTGCAGCAAAAGGTATTTATCCGGCCATTGATCCGCTGGACTCCACCTCTCGCCAGTTGGACCCGCTGATCATCGGCCAGGAACATTACGAAACTGCTCGTGGTGTTCAGTCAGTGCTGCAGCGCTTTAAAGAACTGAAAGACATCATCGCAATCCTGGGTATGGACGAATTGTCCGAGGAAGACAAATTGATCGTAGCGCGTGCGCGTAAGATCGAGCGTTTCTTGTCTCAGCCGTTCCACGTTGCGGAAGTTTTCACTGGTTCTCCGGGCAAATATGTTCCGCTGAAAGAAACCATCCGTGGCTTTAAAGGTATTTTGGCTGGTGAGTACGATCACTTGCCGGAGCAGGCCTTCTACATGGTGGGTTCTATCGACGAAGCAGTCGAAAAATCAGCCAAACTGAAATAATGAATTGGCCCGACGCGTCAGCGTCGGGCTTTTCCTTGCTTGAGAGACAGAGACATGGCTATGACTGTTCAATGCGATATCGTCAGTGCTGAACGCGAGATTTTCTCCGGCCTCGTCGAGATGGTTGTGGCCAACGGTTCTTTGGGTGATCTGGGTGTTAACTATGGCCACGCGCCTTTGTTGACCGGCCTTGAACCTGGCCCGGTGCGTATCAAGAAGCAAGGCGGCGAAGAAGAAATCTTCTACGTCTCCGGCGGATATCTTGAAGTGCAGCCTTACCATGTAACCATCCTGGCGGATACCGCGCTGCGTGCTGGTGATATGGATGAAGTTGCTGCGCAACAAGCCAAAGAGCAGGCTGCTCAACAGCTCGCCAATCAGTCGGGTGAAGTGGATTATTCCCGAGCCGCGATTCAATTGGCCGAAGCGTCTGCCCAATTGCGCACGTTGCAATCCATTCGCAAAAAACTCGGTAAATAAGCACGCTAGTGTGTGGATTTATCAACCGGAAAGGGTAGCTCAGGCTACCCTTTTTGGTTTTCGGAGATTGGTCCAGAAAAAGGCAGTACTGATGATTAACGACATGTTCGTAGCAGTAAACGGTGGTAACGAATTGACCCCTTCTCTGGAGCGCTTCACAATTCGATTCTTTCTGTATTAACCAGAATCCATCGCGCCTCGCCTATAAATCGCTTTCGCAAGGAGTTATTCCATCATGCTAGACATCCTCGTACTCGCCGCCGGCAAAGGCACTCGCATGCGTTCCGATCTGCCGAAGGTTCTCCATCCTATTGGCGGCAGGCCATTGGTGCAGCATGTTGTGGATACCGCCCGCCAGGTGGGCGGTGATCGAATTATGGTGATCGTCGGTCATGGTGCCGAGCTGGTCGAGCAACGTATGGCGGCGGGCGATGTCAGTTTTGTTCTCCAGGCGCAACAACTGGGTACCGGCCATGCTGTACTGCAAGCCCTGCCCCAGCTGCGTGACGAAGCCACGGTGTTAATTCTCTATGGTGATGTGCCGCTGACCCGCGCGGAGACATTGCACAAATTGATAGCCCAGGTGAATGATCAACAGATGGGGTTGCTTACCGTCAACCTTCCCGATCCTACCGGTTACGGGCGGATTGTGCGTGATGCCAGTGGTGCGGTAACCGCTATTGTCGAACACAAAGATGCTAACAGTGAGCAGCACCGCATCACCGAGATTAATACCGGCATCATGGCTGTCAAAGCAAAACATCTTCAGCAATGGTTGCCACAGTTAAACAACAATAATGCTCAGGGTGAATATTATTTGACGGATATTATCGCCCTCGCCCGTAAAAGCGGCGTATCGATTCAAGTGGAACAGCCCGAGGCCATTGAAGAAGTAGAAGGCATTAATAATCGTCAGCAGCAGGCCGCTTTGGAACGCTTCTACCAAAAACAAAAAGCGAACGAATTAATGGTTGCCGGTGCTACCTTATTAGACCCGGCGCGCTTTGACTGCCGCGGTACGCTTGAGGTAGGCCGCGATGTGGTAATTGATATCAATTGTGTGTTTGAAGGTGATGTCGTGCTCGGGGATGGTGTCACCGTTGAACCCAATTGCGTGATCATCAACAGTCGCATTGGCAATAACACGCATATCAAAGCGAACAGCCATATCGAAGACACCGTCATTGCCGGCAATTGCGATGTTGGCCCTTTTGCACGCCTGCGCCCGGGAACCCAGTTAGCGGAAGGCGCGAAGATCGGTAACTTTGTTGAAACCAAGAAAGCCGTAATTGGTGAAGGCAGCAAAGTAAATCACCTGAGCTATATCGGTGATACCACCATCGGTAAAAAAGCCAACATCGGTGCGGGCACAATTACCTGTAATTACGACGGCGTAAACAAATTCAAAACTGAAATTGGCGATAACGCGTTTATCGGCTCCAACTCCGCTTTAGTCGCGCCGGTAAAAATTGGTTCCGGCGCAACGGTAGGTGCGGGTTCAGTAGTCACAAAAGATGTGGAAGATGCAGAGCTAGCGATAGCGCGCAGTAAACAGCGTAACATCCAAGGTTGGGAGCGTCCGACAAAAAAATAAACAGGAATATGTGACATTAAAACGAGGCCAAGCGCCTCGTTTTTTATAGACCTTGTATCCTGTTTCTATGGAGAGAACCATGCGCATAAATGTAAGCACTAAACTCTGGATCGCCTTTGTAGGCACCATAGCGTTGTGTGTGCTGGCGCTCTATCTGTTGCTGCACAACAGTTTGCGGCAAGGATTTTTAGATTACACCTCGAAACAATCAGTGCAACGGTTGGAGATATTGCGCAGCGCACTTTCGAATATTTATCGCGAAGAGAATTCCTTTCAAGCACTCGAAACCAGCCCGACGCGTTGGCTCAATTTTAAAGAAATTATTTTTGCAGAAAGTGATTCCCTTTTTGAAGGCCTTCCTGCAACACGAGGCGCTGAAGAAAATGCTCCGCGTGCTTATTACCGCGAGTTTGTAAATAGCATCAGTTTACATGATGTGAACAAAAAGCTACTGTTGGGTGTTAACAAACCCAACCAGTCTCTGGACTGGATTCCTGTGATCCACGCCGAACAAACTGTTGGCTTCATCAGCTTCATAAAACCCAAGGTCGTCAGCCGACAGCAAGATCAAAATTTTATTCAACATCAATTTAAGATCTTCAGCATCATCAGCCTGTTTGTATTGGTAATTGCGACGATTGTTGCCACTCTATTAGCGCGGCGAATCAGCCGACCGCTCACCAGGCTGGCGAAAAAAGCCCAAGCGCTGGCAGCAGGAGATTATTCACAAAGAATTCCCGTGACTAGCCAGGATGAAATAGGCCAGCTCTGTAATAGTTTTAACCAGCTCAGCGAAGCGCTCGCGGCTAACCAACAGTCGCGAGCGCTTTGGGTTGCGGATATTTCCCATGAAATGCGCACCCCGCTGTCGGTATTAAAAGTACAAATAGAATCCTTACAGGATGGTATCAGACCTGCCGATCCCGAAAATCTGGCATTGCTTTATGACAAGGTTTTGGGGCTTAGTAATCTGATTGATGATTTATTCGAGTTGTCCTTATCGGATGTTGGTGCCCTTACCTACAACAAGCAACGGATTTCGCTCGCGCCCTTGATTAAGAAATGCGTTGAACATTTTCAAGTAAAGGCACACGCAGCGGGATTAACATTAAGAGAAAATATTGATACAACTCAGGATTATCCAGTAGAGGCAGATGGCGACCGATTACAACAGTTATTCAGCAATTTGTTAGAAAACTCTATTCGCTATACAGATGCTGGCGGCGTGGTTGAAGTGCGTGTCAACACAGATGAGAGCCACATTTTCATCACGATTGATGACAGCTCGCCCGGTGTTGCGCCTGAACAGCAAGATAAAATTTTTGAGCGTCTCTATCGCTTGGAGAATTCGCGCAACCGCTCAACCGGCGGTTCAGGATTAGGCTTGGCGATTTGTAAAAATATAATCGACGCCCATCAGGGAAAAATTCAAGCAGGTTCGTCGGCATTGGGTGGATTGCAAATTTACATTGAGTTGCCCAAAGTACAACAATACCTATTGCGTTTACAAAGGACATAAGAATGCAAGCATCACCATTGATTTGTCTGATTGAAGATGAAATTGATTTAGCAAAGCTGATGGAAGAGTATCTCAACGCCAGCCACTTCCAGACAATAGTGTTTAATTGTGGCGATGCAGCGCATCGCTGGCTTCAACAAAATGAACCTGCATTAATTCTATTAGATCTAATGTTGCCCGGCATGGATGGTTTGGAAATCTGCAAGTATCAACGTCAACACTCAGCGGTGCCGATTATTATGATGACCGCTAGAGTGGAAGAAATTGATAGGCTCCTGGGACTTGAGTTAGGTGCGGATGATTATGTTTGCAAGCCTTTTAGTGCGCGTGAACTAGTTGCGCGGGTTAAAGCGGTATTGCGGCGCAGCCTTCACACACCGCAACATTCTGTTGCAACAGCGTCTGTGGTTGTGGATGAGCAAAGTATGAGTCTGCGAGTTTTCAATCAAGTTGTTGAATTGACTAATGTAGAATTTCAACTCTTCTCTTTGCTTTATTCCCAACCCGGAAGAATTTTTTCCCGTCAATATATCCTCGACAACATCTATCAGGACTACCGGGTGGTGGGTGACCGTACAGTAGATGGTCACATTAAAAAGCTGCGCAAAAAGCTCAGTGATGCTAACGATGAAATTGAGTTGATTCGCTCAGTCTATGGTGCCGGTTATAAATACGAAGCGCCCTAAACCGGCAGCCCGACCTTGCGCGCATAAAAACACAATTCCTTCACAATTCACACATCTTGCTTCCTCATTTGAGGCCTACATTGGCAGCTGTAGGCCCTAACCAAATAGGAACAAGGTTATGAAAAAGTTAATTATTCCCAGTTTGCTCACTCAATACCTAACGCCATTGCAGTGGTGGGGCATCGCGGGAGTACTCGTCGTCATCCGTCACTTAACCCAAAACTGGTTGGACGGACTGTATGTCGATAGCCAATTTCCAGTTCCCTTTTACATCGGGCAAACCACCTTTAATGCTGAAGAACTTAAAGGCTATTACGCCATATTGGTTAGCAAAGGCACTTTGGATAACTATTTTTGGGTGCAGATGGCGGATTACCTATTTATGATCACGGTATTCTTTTCATTTTTTGCGCTGATGACAGCGGTTTACCGCAGCTTGCCGAATGTGAAATGGCTGAAGGATCTTGCGTGGGTCATGGTAGTGATCGCGCCAACAGCCGCGCTGTTTGATGCAGTTGAAAATTTAGTTTCCTTCCTTTTTATCGCTAATCCACAGGATTTTGCGGATTGGCTGGTTTATCCCTACTCCAGTTTTGCGGTAATTAAATTCGCCATTTTTTTCGTGGCTTATATTTGGGCGATTGCCGGGTTGTTTATCAGTGTGATGGCTTTTTTGATTAGACGTTTTCAATCCTGAAGACTTCTCATCACTGCCAACTCCATTGAATCCAGCGGAACGCTATTATGACTTTGCGCACAGTTTCTACTATTTCCTTATCGGTTGCTTTTTTCGTGCTACTGCTTACGGGCGTGCTCTTGTATGCGACACCCTACCATTATGTTGTTGGCTCGCTGCACGTTTGGGGAGCCGTGCTATTTTTGGTCTGCATCGTGTTGCACATTAAATACAATGCCAAAACGTATAAGAACCATATGCAAAAACGACCCGGTAAATGGTCGATGGGTCTGGCGATTGTAGGCATAGTGCCGCTTATAGCGGGGCTGGCCTTGGATTTACCCCCGGTCTCGTCTGTCGCTGCGTTTGGGTACAATTTAAAAAAATCCGCCGAGCCGGATAAACGCGAATATACGCTCATCGATTTAAGTGCCGATACCAGCTCACCAAAATTACAGGTGTTTTTCAAAGCTGGTCGTGAGTATCACTCGGCTCCACAAGATTTGTTCCTGGGAATTACCTACACCAGTACGCCGCAGATCGTGGTGTGGATGGAAACGCAGGAAGGCAAATATATCGATACGCTTTATATTACCGGTAAAGCGTCCGATTCCAGTTATCGTTCAAAGGATCCTGCAATTGATGTGGTTCGCCGCCCGGAAGCTTTGCCCTACTGGAGCCATAAGCGCGGCATTAAATCGGTTGATGGTCTTTTTACCCCGGATCAACATAATTCGGATCTCGACGGCATTTCTGCTGCAACACCCAAAGTAGATTATCAAGTGACGCTGTCGGCACCGCGTATGGGTCGCTACAAACTTATGGTGGAAGTCAATCGGAGTTATGATTTCAATGAGTATTACAGCAGGACGCGCTTTCCGTACGATGAGATTTATTCGGGAACTGGTTCATCGGGTCAGCCCTCGTTGATTTATGAAGCAATCATCGATTCACAAGAACCGGGGTTGCATCTATTAAACTTGGTTGGGCACGGACATCATTCTGGCAGGGATGGATCGCTCTACACTGCGTTGGATAACGTCACCACTGCCAAGCAGATTTTGGAATTTATTGTGGCCAGTGTGGAGTAAGGAAAATGGGCGCAAACTCCGAAGCGGACTTAGCAGCAAAACACAGAATAATTAAAAATAGTGAAACCGGTTAACTGTCTCCGACGCATTAACGCTTTATGATTCAGCTATCTTACGTGCGCATTTTCCCAGTCACAATAATAACGAGGATAGAAACCATGGGCCTATATAAGCTGACTTTACCTGTCGTTCTAATTGGACTTATCACAGCGTGCGGCGGAGGCTCGTCCGATCCTGATCCGACCCCAACGCCATCATCGTCAAGCAGCAGCGCAGCATCCAGCATCACTGATGCTTCATCTTCCGAAGCCGCCTCGTCGAGTGCGAGCCTGACGATCAGCAAATTTATTGTGGTGGATCAGTTCGGCTATCTTCCGGATGCGGCAAAAATTGCGATTATTCGTGATCCACAAATGGGTTTTGATGCGGCAGAAAGTTTCTCTCCCGGTGCCCTTTACAAGCTGATCAACCTCGACACGGGTGGAACCGTGTACAGCGCTGCGCCGATAGCCTGGAATGATGGCGCCGAGGCAGAGGTAGCCGGGGATAAAATCTGGTGGTTTGACTTCAGTAGTGTAACGACACCCGGTAGTTATGCGGTGGTTGATGAGCAGAATAGTGTCCGCTCTCCCGATGTCCGCATCGGGGACGATGTGTATAAATCTGTGCTCAAACATGCCATGCGTACCTTCTATTATCAGCGCGCCGGCTTTGCCAAAGAGCTGCCCTATGCAGAAGCAGGCTGGACCGACGGCGCCAGCCATCTCGGTGCCTGTCAGGACACCAGCGCCCGCCTTTTTAAACGCGAAGGTAATGCCATTACGGGTGTTGCAGGAACGGAAAAAGATCTTTCCGGTGGCTGGTTTGATGCGGGAGATTTCAATAAGTACACCAACTGGCACGCGGATTACTTGATAACGCTACTGCATAGTTATCTGGAGAACCCGGCTGCCTGGGAAGAAGATCTGAATATCCCGGAATCCGGCGATGACATCCCCGATATCATTGACGAAGTCAAATGGGGCTTTGACTGGCTGGTGAAGATGCAGAACCGTGACGGCTCCGTTCTGTCCATCCTCGGCCTCGCCCATGCCAGCCCGCCCTCCGCCGCGACCGGTTGCAGCTACTACGGCCCTGCCAGCACCTCGGCAACCTTAAGCAGCGCCGCCGCCTTTGCTTATGGGGCAAAAGTGTTTGCTCAGCTGGGTGCCGAGCTGGGAAAAAATGATTTGCTTACTTACGCCGCTAATATGGAAACCCGCGCGGAACAGGCGTGGGATTGGGCAAACGATAATCCCGATGTGCGGGTAAACAACAATCAGGGTATCTATGAAGGTTTGGGTGCGGGGGATCAGGAGGTTTGCCGGAACTATGAGACCATCTCGAATCCAACCGAAAAAGCTGCAGAAATAAAGCGTTGTGCAGATCAGCTGCTGGAAAAGAAAGTCAACGCGGCGGTGTATCTTTATGCCCTGACTGAAGAGAATAGCTATAAGACCATCGTTGAAGAGTTTGTTAACGAGAACCGGCTTTACTGGGTTTCCCACTGGAATCATAGCCGTGTCAGTAATTTCTTCTACTACGCCAGCCTTCCCGGCGTAACGCCCGCGGTTGCACAAAATATTCGTGGGGATTTTATAAATTCGATGGATTCCGATGATCTATTAAAAGCCTATCGCAACAACAGCGGCGCTTACCGCGCTTTTATGGCAAGTGGCGATTTTACCTGGGGCAGCAACCGTTCCATGTCGCAACGGGGTACCTTGTTTTATAAGTTGACCGAAGTCTCCGAGCAAAATAGTGAGAACGCCAGAAACGCTGCTTTGAGCTATCTGCATTATCTCCATGGTACCAATCCCTTGGGGCTGGTTTATTTGTCCAATATGTATTCGGCCGGGGCGCATTATTCCGTTAATGAGTTTTATCACTCCTGGTTTACCAACGGGAGCGATCTGTGGGATCGGGTGGGTGAATCCGTTTACGGCCCTGCCCCCGGTTTCCTCGTTGGTGGTCCTAACCCCCAATACGATTGGGACGCTAACTGCATATCAGAGAATCCCGATCCCGGATGTGGCGCTGCGGCACCCACGCCACCGAAAGGTCAGCCAGCAATGAAATCTTACCTGGACTTCAACACCAGCTGGCCGCTCAACTCGTGGCAGATCACCGAGAATCACAATGATTACCAGGTTGCTTATATCCGCCTGCTCTCCAAATTCGTGCAGTAACCCTCAATAAACCCTAGGCCCGGCTTCGTCGGGCCTTTCATTTCTAACGTGGCTTCTGGGCCTTTTCATTTCCGATGTAGGTCGGCTTAGCGCAGCGTAAGCCGACGCGATTCCTCCTATAAGGAACATGTCGGATTACGCCTGTGGCTAATTCGACCTACAAGCGGCGCTTACCATAATAGTGGTGGGTAGTGTTGATGGACTCTCTCTATTTGCCACTGTGTCAACTTACGTTGCGCTAAGCGGCCTAGGGCGCTGTGGCTAACTCGACTGCAGCACTAAAGAGTATTTAACCTCTGGGGGCGAAGGATTCTAATCCGCGAAAGACGATGCCGGCCAATCTTGCATAAAAGTTTCGAAAGAGTAGAATGCCTTTCGTTTCGAAACTTAACGCACAAGGCCGTCCCGCAAAATGACTAAACGCAACACCCAGCAACGCCGTCGCGCTATCGTTGAACTGCTTAACAGCGAAGGCGAAGTGAGTGTCGACAGCTTAGCGACGCGCTTTGAAACTTCTGAAGTCACTATACGCAAAGATCTGGCTGCTCTTGAAAGTAATGGCTTACTTCTACGGCGTTACGGCGGTGCCGTTCCGGTTCCCCAGGAGATGATTGCTGACCCGTCCATAGAGAAAGTTTCGGTTCGTAAGCAGTCCCTCGCCAAAGCCGCGGCAGAACTTATCCGCGACCATAACCGAATCATCCTCGATAGCGGCAGCACGACTACCGCCGCCCTTCTGCCGGAGCTATCTCTTAAGCAAGGCCTCGTGGTGATGACCAACTCGTTGAGCGTGGCCAACGCACTGCGGGAGCTGGAAAACGAGCCCACTATCTTGATGACCGGCGGCACCTGGGACCCGAAATCCGAGGGCTTTCAGGGTCAGCTGGCGGAGCAGATCTTGCGTTCCTATAACTTTGATCAATTCTTTATCGGTGCCGACGGTCTGGATCTTCAGCGGGGAACGACGACCTTCAATGAACTCTACAGCCTCAGCCGCGTCATGGCGGAGGTCGCGCGGGAAGTGATTGTCATGGCGGAATCGGAAAAGATCGGCCGCAAGATCCATAACCTTGAACTGCCCTGGTCCGCCGTCAGCGTTCTGGTCACGGACGACGGCATCAGCCCCGCCGCTAAAAAGCAGATTGAACAACAGGGTGTACAGGTTATCTGCACACATGCAGCTTAACGTCGTAATCACCAGATGCGTTCGCGGTTCTAAAACCATTAACAGAGACGCCGCGCACTCAACAAAGTAGGTCGGATTAGCGCAGCGTAATCCGACAAACCAGCAATCGCTTTATCAAACGCACAAAAAAATCAGACACAACACCGACACTCCCCCTACCGGGGAACATCAACAACCGAACAGCAACAACCGAAACTGGAGAAACAACATGTGTGGAATTGTCGGCGCAGTAGCGCAAAGGGATGTGGTGGATATTCTCGTGGAAGGATTACGTCGCCTCGAATATCGCGGTTACGACTCAGCGGGTGTAGCGGTCGTTAACAACGAAGGCGAACTGCAGCGCTTGCGTCGCTTGGGCAAAGTAAAAGAACTCGCGGACGCGGTAGCCGCCAGCCCGGTACCTGGTGGCACGGGCATCGCTCACACCCGCTGGGCGACCCACGGCGAACCCAGCGAGCGCAACGCGCATCCGCACGTTTCTCCGGATAATATTGCTGTGGTCCACAACGGTATCATCGAAAACCATGTGCGTTTGCGCAGCGAGCTGCAAGCGCGCGGTTATATCTTTAATTCCGATACCGATACGGAAGTGATCGCGCATCTGGTACACCAGGAATTAAAAAATACGGATTCGCTGCTCGAAGCCGTGCAGCGCACCGTAAAACAGCTGGAAGGCGCTTACGGCACTGTATTAATGGATCGTCGCGATCCGTCGCGTCTGGTGGTAGCGCGCTCGGGCAGTCCATTGGTAATTGGTCTGGGTATTGGTGAGAATTTTATTGCCTCTGATCAATTGGCACTGCTGCCGGTAACCCGTCGTTTTATTTTTCTTGAAGAAGGCGATGTAGCGGAGATCACCCGCCAAAGCATCACCATCTTTGATAAAGACGGCGTGCTGGTTGAACGCGCGATCCACGAGTCCACCGCCAGTTACGACGCAGGCGATAAAGGCCAGTATCGTCACTTTATGCTCAAAGAAATTCACGAGCAGCCGCAGGCGGTGATGAATACGCTTGAAGGCCGTTTGAGCAGTGCCAGTGTGCTTGATGAAACCTTCGGCAACGGTGCGGCGGAGTTATTCAAAAAAGTAAAACATATTCAAATTGTTGCCTGCGGTACCAGCTATCACTCAGCGATGGTCGCGCGCTATTGGCTTGAATCTCTCGCGGGAATTTCCTGTAACGTTGAGATCGCCAGCGAATTTCGTTATCGGAAATCGTTTGTGCAACCGGATAGTTTAATTGTCACCATCAGCCAATCTGGCGAAACCGCAGATACTTTAGCGGCGTTGCGTCTAGCTAAAGAATTGGGTTACCTCGGCAGCCTGACCATCTGTAACGTTGCTGGTTCTTCACTGGTGCGTGAATCGGATCTTGC
>CAYUVQ010000093.1:0-11708 GCA_964448175.1 uncultured Cellvibrionaceae bacterium
CCGTAGGTTGATCCTGTGCCCGCTTCGCCCTGATACAGGAATTCCAGATTACATGGATCAATCGTGAGACGTTCGTCGTAACCGGAACGTACCAATTCTCCATGGCTGATCCCTCTCGACCATTTTCCTTGTGGCCACTCCACATTATTTTCGCCAGCGAAAGGATTGGCTTCGGTATCGGCCAAGGGTGTCCACGGGCCGTCGAGGCTGGATGAAGTCCACGAGCGGAAATAACGTGGGCCGTATCCGGGCGTGTGATACGCCTCCACCAGCAGCAGGTACTGGTTAAAACCATCTACCTTGTAAACATTCGCGGCTTCAAACAGGAAGCTGGCGCCGTTGCCGCGATGGTCTTCCATCACGATGGAATAGCCGGAGAAGTTGGGGAAATTGCCGATGGTTGTTTTGGACATGTACAACACACCGTCGTCGCGGGAGAAATACAGATAACAATGGGTCGCGTTACAGATAACCCAGAAATCCAACGCACCACTGGGTTCGCCCTGCAACAGTTTCTGTTTGGGTGACCAGCTGTTTGGATTGGTGATATCCGTTGTTGTTGAATAAGCACCTCCCCACTGCGTGATTTGATACCAGCGATTGTGCGGGCGGAAAAAGAATACCTGTGGTGCAACCGCGTTACCCATAGCAGTGCCCTGGAACGGTCTTTGCGTTGCACTTCCGGCCTGATTCCAGTCAGCAAAGTTCATGTATATCGAACCCCAGCTGCCATCACTACCAGTGGAGGTATCAAACACGGTTGCAAAGATGTGATACAAGCCGTTGTATTTAACAATGCTCGGATCTTTCACAGACGCCCAATTGGACCGCTGTGGTGAAATCAGCGGAGGAGTGGATACCCATGAAAAGCGATTGGGCAGTGCACAGGATGGCGAACTTGAGGATGAGCTGCTTGAAGAAGAACTGGAACTCACACCGCCGCAGTTACCAGCCGTTACATTTGCACCGGTGAGACTTAAAGAATCTATATTCGGCAAACCTTCAGCAGTCGCCGCAGACAATTGCAGCACATTATTGCCTTGCACCAGATCCACTTGCACCGAAACCGTTTGCCAGTTTTCCCAACCACCGGTGGCCGGCAAGCTGACGGGATAATTTCCGTTGCTGCCGCCATTGACCAGCAAGGAACCATTGCGATTACCCGTACCGCCATTAGCCATGCGGAAGGTCAATGTGCGCGGACCACTGCTGGCAGCTTGTACTGCCCATACCACGGCGGCACCTTGCGCGTTATCGGTATTCGCAAATCCGGTACCCGTAAATCCGACATGGTTATTATCAATAGTGCCATCAACACGACAGAAACCCGCTTGCGACTCCTGAAGCACTAAAGTGGATGGTGCAGAACTGGCGACTGAACTGCTGCTGGAACTTGTACGTGGTGCACTCGAAGAACTCACCGGCGTTGAGGATGTTGAACCACCACCGCATACACTGCCATTGATTGTCGGACGTTCAATGCTCCCGCCATTGGTTTCACCTTGTACTCCAAAGGTGACTGATTGACCCGGTGCGATACTGCCGTTCCATCCCATACTGGTCGCGGTGTAGGGATTAGAGCCGGAGAAATTCGCATTCCATCCGCTCGACATCCGATTGCTGTTGTATTGCCAGTTAACACTCCAGTTGTTGATGGACGCGTTCGTGTCGTTGGTGATGGTAATGCTCGCTACAAAACCCGAACCCCACTCGTTGTCGATCGAATAGGTACAGGCGGCAGTAGCGCCGTGGGTGAATGCAGCAAGTGCCGCACTCACACCAATGACACTGAACGCTCGCTTGATAGCGCCCGGTAGTGTCGGGTTGATAGTGAGTAAATACATTGTCAGGTTCTCCTTTGGTTTTGTTTTTACGCCGCGCTCATGAATGAACCACGGCGGTTTTGCCGGTGAAGTCTTGCTGTTTTTTGCAAAGATCTTGTTGGTTTTTTTATGCAGTTAACAACGGCGATGGTTACTCCAGACGGTAGTAATCGAAATCCACGTAACCGCCAGTGGATTGTGTGCCGTAGTTAAAAAGCGCAAAGCGATAACCCATGAAGTGAGACAGGTCATAGGTCATGCGCAGAGTGTTGCCGATAGCACGCCAGTTGGAACCATCGAGACTGAAGTAAAAACGTGCTTGGTCAGCCTGGTTACGGAAATCCATGTCGATGCGGAAATACACACGATTTTGATTGAGGCTGATACGCTCAATTTCCTGCGGCGTGCCGGACGTGGTGTCCACCATGATGATGGATTTATTACCACCGGATTGCGTCACGCCCACATAGCCATATCGCGCTTGCAGCGCACCGAGGCCGGCGTAGTCACCATCGCGCATGCCATTGGTTTCCATGGCAATACGTGCGGAACTTTGAGGACCAAATGTGCGTTGGGTAAGCGTATTGCGCGTGTTGACAAAACTGCTGTCGCGGCGCGTATTGGTTAAGCGCATAAAACCGGGGCGTGCCTGCAACGACCATGCGCTGTTATCGGGGTTATGATTCCATTGCCACTGCAAGGGTAACCGCGTGTTACTGAACTCATCGGATGTCACGATGCCGCTCAGCCCGTGGTTCTCAACCACAAAACCGAGTTGCTGGGGCACGCGACCATTCACGCCCATCACTGGCCAGCCATTTTCCCAACGTACCGGGACGAGGTAAGGAATACGTCCAACGGCACCGTTGTCTTTAAATAAAAATGCGTACCAATCCCCGCTGGGTGTATCAATTAAATTACCTTGTGCCACACCCTGATCCTGCAACGCAATGCGCCCTTGATAAGGACCAGTCAAATTGTCCGCACGATAAATCAGCTGCGACCGCCCACTGTTGGTGGGCCAGCTGATCAGGGAAACGTAATAGCGGCCATTAATTTTCTGCAGGTGTGCGCCTTCGGCGGGAACATAAAAATTGGTGCCGGCGATGGCCGAGGCTTTTGGAATAATGGTTTGATTGATTCCACCGGGTTTGATCGCTGTCGCATCGGCGGTTAATTCAATCAGCTTGATGTCATCTACGCCGTAGACCAGGAACGCGCGTCCGTTTTCAAAGAACAATGCTGAATCGTGATACAGGCCATTAAGTACCGATACTGTCCACGAACCATTTTCAATATCTCTGGTGCGATAGATATAAGTTCGGTTGGTGGTGTAGGAAAACGTACTCACATAATAAGTGCCGTCAAGATAGCGAATGCTGCTCGCCCAGGATCCTTTACCGTAGGCATGTTGTCCGTTCTCCAGATTCAATTGCGCGTTATCGGCAAGCGTGGCATAGGCGTAGTTCACCAGCGTCCAGTTTTTCAGATCCGTAGACTTCATCACCGGCACACCGGGACTCATGTGCATGGTAGTGCTGGTCATGTAGTAGGTGTTGCCAACGCGAATCACTGAGGGGTCCGGCACATCGGCCCAGATAATCGGATTGTTCACTTCTACGAGGTCAACCAGTTCGTCGTTACGCTCACCACCGATTGAAAAATCATCCGCGTAATAACTGACGCTTGTGCTGGATGATTCAATAATAAAATGCTGGAAGGGCGTTCCACTGTGGGTGTAGTTACCGCGAATTAATGTCCAATCGGTCGCGTTAGCTGTTGCACGCGCGATGTTTGAATATTCGTTGTAGCTGCTCGTATCGGCATCATCTTCGCGTTTTGCGGTGAGAATAATTTCTGTGGCCGGTGAGCCTGCTGCAAGTTTTACCCACACCGCCACATCATAAGTATTACCTTGTGTGAGTGAACCGACGTTAAACGTTAAACCGTTCCATGCAGAAGTGCGGCCGCTGATATAAGCGCTGGCTGCGCCACTGCGACGCTCCTGCGTTGAACGTGCAACGGTGCCTGCCGTCGTTGACCAGTTGGTGAATCCATTTTCAACACCGCCGTTTTCGGCGAAGTTGTTAGCGGGAACAGAATAGCTGGAGGATGAACTGCTGGAACGCGTCACAGCGCTGGAATTTGTCGGCGCGCTGCTCGAAGAAACGCTGGAAGAAGATTGCACGGAAGAACTGCTCGACGAAACAGGGCTCGTGCCACACAGTGCACCGGTTAGCCGTGGAGTTTCCGGCGCAGCGTCGCCCTTGGTACCTTGAAAACCAAACTCTGCTGTTTGGCCTGGCGATAAGCTGCCATTCCAACTGGTATTGCTCGCGCTATAGGGATTTGAACCGGCGAGGGTCGCATTCCAACTATTGGTGATGCGATTATCGCCGGCGTATTGCCAATTGACGGTCCAGCTGTTGACTGTTGCATTGGTGTTATTCGATACCTTTATCGACGCCGTAAACCCGTTTCCCCATTGGTTGCTAACGGTATATTCGCAGGCGGCCTGCGCCGGTAGTGCAATCGACGAAGCCGCCGTCATCAATATCAATACCTGCGTCGCATGGCGACGCAAGTGTTTGCATAAATTATTGGTGATGTTCATGGTTGTTAATGTCTCCCCGATAATTTGCTCGCTAATTTGAAATGATTAGCTGGATGTTATTGTTGATAAGCGGGACTGCCGGCCAATGGAAAATAACCGGCATTCCCCAAGGTTGGAGCATCAAGCTGAGGGCGATCCTTAAAAAGGATCGCCAGTTTTTTTATAGCTATTTCCCGATGTAATTCATCAACCAGGTCATAGCAGGACGCGGCGTACCATTTTCATGGATCAGGCCCGAGCCTTCGATCCAGGTTCTGCCATTGACATAACCCCAGATGGTGATGCCTTTAACGTGTGGATGGTTCCAGAACACGGGGAAGTGAGCCTGGAAATTCTGCAGCTGAACTTGATCATTGTTATCACCAATATCGTATTCAGAAATGTAGATCGGCTTGCCCACTTGATTCCAGATATTGTCGATCGCCGTTTTAACTTGTGCGGCGGTCATACCTTTCAACTCGTGCGCCTGCAGACCGACGGCATCAATATAATTTCCCTGCGCTTTAGCAAGCGCGATAAACTCGTTGTGCTGCCAACGAATATTGTTGTAGTCGTTCAGGATCAGAATTGAATTGGGGCAATATTGACGTGCGAGCTGGAAGGTCCGTTGAATCCAGTTATTGCCAAATGCACGTTGCGCATAACCCGCTGGCTGATGGCCTGGCACAGCTTCGTTAACCACATCGATCATCGCGGTATCCGGATAGCGGGTGCAGTAATCGCGAATCCATTGTTCAATTTCAACGGCTACTTCCGGGCCGCTCAAGTTGTTGAGCCAACCCGGTGACTGCGCGCCCCATACAAAGGTATGCGCTTTTACCGGAATATTATTTTGACGAGCGTAAGCATAAATGCGATCAAGTGGTGCCCAGTTATAGACGTTGCGCGTGCCTTCAACAGAACCCCATTTACCTTCGTTCTCGGGCGTAATTTGATTCCAATAACGCGTGAAGTCTGAGCGCACCGCACCGGAGGTGGTGATGTTGCCAACAAATTTCCCGGTATTGCCTCCACCCGTTGAACTTGATGAAGAGCTGGATGCAGGCGCTTCGCCTCCAATGACAAAATCATCGGCGTAATAACTGACCGTGGTATTGTCCGACTCAATAATGAAGTATTGGAATGGTGTGCCCGACTGCGTGTAGTAACCTTCCAGAAGTGTCCAGTTATTGGCAGACACGGTCGCCATGGCTACGCGGGTATATTCATTGTAGGTGGACGTGTCTGAATCGTCCTGACGTTTGGCGGTCAGCATCACCACCGCATCAGGTGAACCAGCAGCCAGCCTGACCCATACACCTACGGCATATTCACTGCCATTTCGTAAAGCGCCAGCGTTAAACGTCAAACCATTCCACGCCGCCGTGCGGCCGGTGATGTACGCGCTCGCGGCGCCAGTGCGGCTTACAGAAGTAGTACGTGTCACGGTACCCGCTGTACTTCCCCAGTTGGTCAGCCCACTTTCTACACCACCATTTTGTGCAAAATTATTGCTCGGCGACGAATAACTGGATGATGAGCTGCTGACCGGACGCACGCTGCTCGACGACGCCGCCGGCGTTGAAGAAGGTGCAGAGCTGGAACCCACGCTGCCGCCACAGAGAGCACCAGTCAGGTTAGGCACCTGTGCTGCGGCGCTGCCTTTGGTACCTTGGAAACCAAATTCAGCAGACTGACCTGGCTGCAAGCTGCCATTCCAACTTACGTTGCTCGCGGAGTACGGATTGTTGCCGGTAACGTTGGCGTTCCAACTGCCTGCCACGCGGTTATCGCCCGAGTATTGCCAGCTGACATTCCAACTGTTTACCGCCGCGTTGGTGTTGTTAGTGACTTTGACGGATGCCGTAAAGCCGTCGCCCCACTGGTTGGTTACGGTGTATTGGCAGGCGGCATGGGCGGTGCTGGTCATCGCGGCAGCCGCCAGTGTGAGCATCACACACTGTGCTGGCCGTTTGAGCAGCGTCTGGAAAGACATTATTTTTATCGATCTATACATGATGTATTCCTCAAAAGAACTACTGATGAAAGTCAGTAATCGGATACAGATGTATTCACAAAACATGTTGTGAATACGATGGCTACCGAAAAATGTTCGCTGGCACCGCAGGCGACAGCGAAAAAATTTTGTCGGTGTTCTGATCAATGCAGGTGATTGCCTGCGCAGTGGTACTGCGCAGGTCGATTATTTTTTTGTGTTGCTACAGCTATTGATGGAAATCCTGTTCCATCGGATTGCACTAACGGGTGTTACATCAACGATTCAAATAGTTCATCAACCAGTTCATTGCAGGGCGCCGCGCGCCGTTTTCCTGAATCAAACCACTACCGTTCACCCAGGTACGACCCACCACATAACCCCACAAGGTGATGCCTTTTACGGAAGGATGGTTGTAAAACAGCGGGAACTGCGTCTGCATGATTTGTAATTGCTGCTGGTCATTGGTACGCGCAACATCGTATTCAGAGATATAAATCGGTAAGCCCAGTGCGGCTACCTGATTTAATTTGTTACTGATGTCATTCAGTGACCAGTCTTCCAGACCGTGCGCTTGCAATCCAAGTGCGTCGACCACACCTGCTTCAACCGCCGGACGGGCCATGGCGATAAACTCGTTGGTGTTCCAGCTCAACACGTTGTAGTCATTCAGGATCAGAATTGAATTGGGACAGTACTGCCGCGCGATCTGGAATACGCGAATAATCCAGTTGTTGCCATAAGCACGTTGCGCATAGGTCGCTGGCGCGTGCCCGGGCGTGGATTCATTCACCACATCAATCATCGCTGTGTCGGGATAACGCGCGCAGTAATCGCGAATCCATTCTTCAATCTCCGCCGCAACTTCCGGCCCGCTTAAATTATTGAGCCAGGCCGGCGATTGGTTGCCCCACACAAAGGTATGTGCTTTCACGGGGATATTATTCTCGCGCGCATAGTTGTAGATGCGGTCGAGTGGTGCCCAGTTATACACATCCCGCGTACCTTCAACGGAACCCCACTTGCCTTCATTTTCCGGCGTGATTTGATCCCAGTATTGAATGAAGTCGGAACGCACATTGCCGGAGGTGGTGATGTTGCCTACAAAGAATTCATGGTTGCCGCCACCTTGTTCCACTTCACCACCGATAGAAAAATCGTCCGCATAAAAACTGACGGTTTCATTTTCAGATTCAATGATGAAATGTTGGAAAGGTGTACCGGACTGTGTGTAGTAACCTTGCAACAACGTCCACTGATTCGCCGAGGCGGTCGCCATTGCCACTTGTGAATATTCGTTATAGGTGGAGGTGTCCGCATCGTCCTGGCGTTTGGCGGTGAGCATGACTACCGAATCCGGCGAACCGGCGGCAAGCCTGACCCATACTGCCACGTCGTATTCGTTGCCCGTCGTTAACGCGCCAACATTAAAGGTCAAGCCGTTCCATGAGGCCGTGCGACCGGTAATGTAAGCACTGGCTGAACCGCTGCGGCGTTGGGAAGTGCTGCGGCTTGCAGTACCGGCCGTCGAACCCCATCCACTGAAACCACTTTCCACACCACCGTTTTGGGCAAAATTATTTTCCGGCACTTCATAACCGCTGGAAGACGAAGCAATTGATGATGGCGTGCTTGACGATACGCTGGACGAAGGCGAACTCGAGGCAACACTGCTGGACGATACCGGCGGCGTAACACCACGGTCTGCGCAGAATCCGATAGACGAATGACTCTGACCCGGTTGCAGGATGCTGTTCCAGGCAACACCGGACACCGTTAATGTCGAACCACTTTGACTCCACTCGCCGTTCCACAAACTGCTTACTGCACCTTCAACAGTAATGCCCAGACTCCAGGTAACAGCTGAACCGCTGCTGTTGGTCACCGTAAGCGATGCGCAATAGCCACCACCCCAGTCATTGGTGATCTGTATAGAACCGGACACATTTCCGCCGATCGGCGTCGAGCTGGCGGCACTGCTGGCAACGCTTGAACTCACTGCACTGGAAGGGGCACTTGAGCTGATTGAGCTGGCGCTGCTTGAAGTGTTGCTGCCCGCACTGATGGTCCCGGCACTGGCGGTGAGCGTCACTGCATCCAGACGTGCCCCATCTTCGCGCCGCAGAATGCTCAGCACATGATTACCCGCTGCGAGATTTTCAAAATTCGCGATGGATAAATCTTGCCAACCGCTGGTGACAGTATTGTTTTGCGTGGTCCAGGCACCGTTGTCGAGTTTGTAATAAAACGAATCGTCATCCGCGTTCAGCATGGCCGCGCGTATCTGGAATTGCACACTGGCGGCTTGCGACAATGAAAACGGAATCTGGACTTGTCCACTCTCGTTGTCAGCAGGCGCGCCCAACAGTTGATTATTATTGTTGGGCCACTCGATGTATCGGCCACCAGAAGCCGCCGCGTCGGATTGCACCAGGAATGGACTGAAATTACTTTGATTGCTGAGCGACTCCAGTTCAACAGTTAATTGCCCACTGCCTCCGGTTGGTCCAGTAAATTGATACCAATTCAAGTTGTGCCCAGCAGTTGAGCGTAAATAAACATCGTGCACACCGGTGACCCGGCTAAAGGACACGGATTGCGTTTGCCACGTCTGCCAGCCACCCGTGTTTTGCACTTGAAGCGTTGCGATAGGTGCGTTGTTAATACTACCGAGACGAATTTCCAAACCTGAATTAATCGCCGCTGCCACGCGCGCATTCATGCCCGTTGCACCCGCCCCGAAATCTACGCCGGAAATTTTTACCCAATCGCCAGAACCCATCATCAGGTTCATGGTGCCTTCACTGGCGCGCTCCGTTTCGATTCCGTTTTCCCTGTCAAACATCTCTGCTTGATTGATGTTAAATGCATTCACATTTTTTAACTGCGGAACACCCACCCGCCCGGCGCTAACACGCTGCATGGTGCCATCCGCGTTGTAATACAAACGGTCCACGTTGACGGATCGGGAGAACGTGCTGTGGCCCACTTGATTAGCGACCGCACGATTGTGATAGAAGATATACCACTGATCTTTGTACTGAATAATTGACTGGTGATTATTATTGTTATTGTTTTCCCACGGCTGTCCCAACACCGTGCCACGCCGAGTGAAACCGGAGGTTGGATTATTGCTGGTCATATAATCAATGGTTAAGCCACCGGCGGTGTCGGTGGAATAACTCAAGTAATAGGTACCGTTTCTTTTGTGCATGTACAGCGCTTCAAAAAAATTCGGCACGTCCAAGGTGATCGCCGAGCCGCTGGTGCTGATCATGTCGTTGTTCAAGCGAATGACCCGTGCGTTACCCGGGCCGCCACCACCGAAATACAAATAAGCCTGGCCGTTATCATCAATAAATACACCCGGATCAAACAACCAGGCTACGTTGGCGTTAGGCGTGCTGCGGCTCACCAAAGGGCGACCTAAGGGATCGGTGTAAGGACCTTCTGGACGATCCGCTACGGCAACACCAATTGAACCGGCACCGTCAGGAAAATATAAATAGTAACGACCATTGCGCTCGATAAAATCCGGCGCGTACGCGAGATTTGCCCACGAAGTATTCGTGCGCGAATTCCAGATGATCCCGTGATCCTGCCAGTTGACCATGTCGTCGGAGGAAAACAGGTAGTAATCAATCAGCCCGCCATAATCGGGCTGGTTATCCTGATCATGGGTCACCACCACATACACGCGATCATTAAACACCCGCGCCGCCGGGTCCGCTGTGTAAACGTGAGACACAATGGGATTATCGGCGTGGACTACCGATGCGGTTACCAACATCAGCCCCACCATCGCGCGCACGCAAATAGCCGTTGAAGATATCACTCGTTGGAGAAAGGAATTTTTTTCAGTCAGGTTGTTATTCATGGTGATTATCCTGTTGTAAAAAAACCGAGGTTAACGCGCTGCACAAAAACCGACGGACGACTCCGTCTGGCCCGGCTGCAGTTGACTGTTCCAACCCACACCGGCAACAGTGAGCGTCGAACCGTTCTGGCTCCAGCCGCCATTCCACAAACTGTTCACGGTGCCGTCGATCGTCACACTGACGTTCCAGGTAACCGGCGCACTGGTCGTGTTATTAATCAGCAGCGTTCCGCAGTAACCGCTGCCCCAATCATTGGTGATCTCCACCCTGGCCGTCACACCAGCACCGGGATTGCCCGCGCTGCTGGCTCTGGAAGATGACTGGGAAGAGAGAGATGACGAACTGATAACGCTGGATGAACTGGTGCTGGTGTTCTCACTGACAAACGTCGCCACGCTTTGTGGATCAACCCATACCGAGGCACTGTTGCCGGCAACGCTGGTGCGACCACCAAACCCGAGATTCAACGAAGAAGAGGTGCTGTACTTAACAAACTGACCCACGTTCAGATTCTGCAGGTTCAGGTTTAGATTGCGATGGGAAGTGGTGGTGTTAACCGCAACAATCACCACACGGTTGTCGGGACCTTTATAAGCCGTCACAAAAACGCCCGCGAGGGGTTGTTCTGTCGCGGCTATGCGCACAAAGCCCGGGCGCACGAATTTAGAATACTGCGCCAGCAGATAACCGCGTTTACTGATGTTGCCGTCTTCCGTTAATAAACCGTAGCTGCGGCGGATATACCACCAGATGTACGCATTAAAATTAGCCACCATGCTCTGGTGCAGCTCCGTTCCCACATCCAGCGCCAGCGGCCAGGCGTTCGCAGAATTCTGGCTTTCGGTGTAATGCTCCGTCATCCACAGCTCCTTGCCCTTGCTGCGCGCGAGCGGATAATCGCGGGGCGCACGGCCGTACAAGTGCCCACCGATGATGTCTACATGTTGCACGGTATTAGGATTATTCAGGAGTGGATCAGACAATGCAGGGTTAAAGTTAAGCGATTCAGGCGCGACGACTTTCAACGAGCCGAAGCGCGAACCCTGGCTTAAAAAATAATTGACGAAATCCGTCGCGCTCCATTCTGCCGACTCATAGTTAGGATGCCAGTCTGGTTCATTCTGGATCGACAACGCATAGATCGACGCATTGTTGGAAGCCATGAAATTGGTAAAGCCCAACAGATGATCCGTATAAGCCCCGTAGTATTCCGGGCGGAGTTTTCCACCGTTATTCAGGTTGTTATTGGTTTTCATGTGCGCCGGCGGAGACCAGGGCGAAGCCAGTAAAATGGCCCCATGGGATTTTGCACGTACCGCCGCCGGCACCTGAATACGCCAGTTGTTGGAATTGGGATCGATGCGCATCCGCATGATCGATAAGCCCAGCTGCCCGTCGCCGTTACCAAAAGCCGTGTC
>CAYUVQ010000094.1:0-11559 GCA_964448175.1 uncultured Cellvibrionaceae bacterium
GATTACTTATTCCGTAGATTGCGGCGGAACGCCAACAGCTTCTCTCACAAATGCTGCTTTAACTAACGAAATTTCAACAATGAAAATCAGCACCCGTTCACATTACAAAATTCGGCGGTGGAGCGGGCGATCCTGCTGTTGCGCTATGAAGCGCCGGTTTTGTGGGTGAGCGAACAGAGGAGTTGCGTACGCAACCTGATTGGCAGCGCCACGTTGCTGTGAAAGTTGAGTCTCGCTTCTTAATGCGGGTACATGTGACGGTGCAACGGCGCCGCATCATTTTTTTGCATAACCCATTATGGCCGGCCCCATGCCCAATAATGACAAGCTTCGGCTGACACCGCCGAGATTCACCGCTTCTTTGGGCATACCGTACACCACGCTTGACGCTTCATCCTGAGCCAGCGTGGTTGCGCCCGCATCAAAAAGTTCTTTCATACCGCGCGCGCCATCGTCACCCATGCCGGTGAGAATAATGGCTAACGCATGGGCACCCGCCGCGCGCGCAACCGAACGATATAAGACATCCACCGACGGGCAATGACGATTCACCGGCGGACCGGGACTCACGTCCACAATATAACGATTATCGGCGCGCTTGAGCGTCATGTGTTTGCCACCCGGTGCAATCAGTACCCGGCCGGTCTGCACGTTATCGCCGCGGCTGGCTTCCAGAACTTCCATGGCGCAGATGCTGTTAAGGCGTTCAGCAAACGCCGCGGTAAATTTTTCCGGCATATGCTGTACCACGACAATACCGGGCGTACTGGCCGGCAAGGATTTCAATAACGATTCCAAGGCTTGCGTACCACCCGTGGATGCCCCGATGGCGATCACCTTGTTGAGATCCTCGCGAATAAAAGCCGGTGCAACGGCGGCCGGTTCATGCTGAGCTGAAAGAATGCGGTTTGGCTTCGCCAATGCCGGCGGTGAACTCATGTTGCTGATCGAACCACTACCTATATTTTTCATCCGCGCTTTCGCCGCCGCCCGGATCTGGTTGATTAATTCCGCACTGCTTTCCTGAAGGAATTGCCGCAGACCACTGGTGGGCTTCGCTGCAATACCCACTGCACCCGCCGCGAGAGCCTGCATACTGGTTTTGGTACCTTTTTCTGTCAGGGTCGAGCAGATCACCACGGCGGTAGGCCGCTCATTCATGAGCTTACGCAAAAATGTTATGCCATCCATGCGCGGCATTTCTACATCCAGCACCAGCACATCGGGCCAGTCTTTGTGCATTTTCTCCAGTGCAAAAATAGGATCGGCCGCCGTTGCAATGACATCTATGTCGGGAGTTTCTGCCAGCACCCCACTTAATACCTGACGGACTGTGGCCGAATCATCAACAATCATTACCCGAATTTTTTTCATGATGGACCCGTCAGGTTGCTGTGTTTATAGATGTGATGCCTGTAAAAGATTATGTTCTGAAATTTACTTTCAAGTGAAAAACGATGTTGCCTAACGACTCAAACAGACAAATGATTCGCCAGCGGGGTGAAGCGTACCCAGACATCGCCGGTCGCAATATCAAATTGCAATTGCCGATGGCCGCGACCGCCCGTGTGTTCGGCCACCAGAGGCCAACCCATCTGCTGGATTAAACCGCGCGCCGTTTCGATATTTCGCTCCGGCAACAACATTGAGTTGCTGGCAGCACCCATCATTGAACCGCCACCAAAAAGTTTTGCTTCAAATTCAGATGGGCGACAACCGGCGCGCTTGATATCTTTCAGCATGAGTGTGACGGCTTCGTCGGCGTAGCGGCCATCAGCAGCGGATTTACCCACTAAAGCGCCGCGTACCGGCAACATGATGTGGCACATTGCACCCAGACGACGCTGGGGATTCCACAAGGTTATCGCAACACAGGAACCCAGCAGGGTACGAATGCGCGTGCCCGCGCCATCAAACCAGTATTCCCCCGGCTGCAGAAAAATATCAATACCGGTGTCATTGTGACTCATGATATTTTTTTCGATAAATAGACGGCGCGAGCGGCTGCAGCTCAGCAAAAATACCGTATAAAGTTTCGGAGTGGCCGATGATGAGATAACCACCGGGTTTGAGTTTTTCCAGCAGACGGCTGACCACAGCACGTTTGGTTTCCTGCTGGAAGTAAATCAGAATGTTGCGCAGAAAAATAACATCGAACATACCGACATCAGGCAGACGCACATTGAGATTAATATTGTCAAAGCGCACTTTGTTCATCAGCAGAGGATCAATCTTAAACATTCCCTCATGAGGACCAATACCTTTCAGACAATAAGTCTTAAGGTACTGTGGCGGAATTTCTTCAGCCAGTTTGATGGGATAAAGCGCGCTGCGCGCAACCTCCACTACTTTGCTGCTGATATCTGACCCGAAAATCTCCCAGCCGCTGTTACCCAACTGATCATGCAGTAACATCGCAAGACTATAGGCTTCCTGGCCACTGGATGAAGCCGCACTCCAGCAACGAAAAATTCTATTGCGATTAATAGCAGGCACGATGACATTCTGCATGTACGCAAAATGTTTTGGCTCGCGAAAAAAATGTGTTTCGTTGGTGGTCAGCAGGTCCACCGCGATTTTTAACTCATTACGATCGCGCTCCAGCAGGGCGACGTAATCTGCATAGGAGCGCAACCGGTGGTGGCGCAGGCGCTTATAGAGGCGGCCGGAGATCAGCGGCTTCTTCGCTTCGGTCATGTGAATGCCGGCGATGGAATAAATCATCCGGCTCAGCTTAAGAAATTCTTGCTGGTTGATAGGTACACTAGTATGACCATCACCCATAAGATTGACGTGCGCAGCCATAAGTTCTTCTATCCAAGTCCATTAACTGATGGGCTGCTCAACAGTCTCATCAAGATATTGCAGGCTGGTAACATCAGCCACGGAAAGTACTTTGTCGACGTTCAACATGATGATGAATGCTTCATCCAGCCTGCCCATACCGGCGATGCACTCGGCTCTGATACCCGTGCCAAAGGCCGGCGCCGGCTCGATGTTTTCCGCCGCGATATCCAAGACCGCAATAACCGCATCCACGATGACGCCAACCACTAAGGTTATGTCCTCATGCTGCAGCTCAAGAATCACAATGCAGCTGCGCGAATTCAGTTGACTGGGCTTTTTCCAGAACCGACTGGACAAATCAATCACCGGCACAACGGCACCGCGCAGATTGATTACACCGCGGATAAAATCCGGCATCAGCGGCACTTTGGTCAGCTGGCCGTATTCGATAATTTCCTTGATGTGCAAAATCCCAATCGCAAATTGTTCACCTGCCAGCTTGAACGTCAGATACTGCCCCGCTTGCGGCTGTGCGCCGGCTGAACTTTTAATATCGGTAATGCTCATAACGCGCTCCTGAAATTAAAAGCGAACAAAGGCAGCTGAATCGCTCACAGGAGCCGAGGTTGTGGTTTTATTCTTCACTGTGGATTTTTTTGCAACCGGGACCGATGAAATACCATCGACTTTAAAGAAGCTCATCAATTCCTGTAGCTGCTCAGCCTGCCCGCTCATTTCTTCGGCAGTCGCCGCAAGCTCTTCGGATGCGCTGGCGCTTTGCTGGGTGGCGGCGCTTACCTGACTCATGGCGGCATTGATTTGCGCTATACCGGTATTTTGTTCTTCACTGGCGGCAGCAATTTCCTGAACCAGATCGGAAGTCTTCTGAATATCCGGCACCATGGTTTTTAGTAGTTCACCCGCCTGCTCTGCGGTGCCCACCGAGTTGCTGGCCAGACTGCTGATTTCCTGCGCGGCAACCTGCGAGCGCTCGGCCAGCTTGCGCACTTCCGCCGCAACCACCGCAAAGCCTTTACCGTGCTCACCCGCGCGCGCTGCTTCGATGGCAGCGTTCAGTGCAAGCAGATTGGTTTGATACGCAATGTCATCAATGATGCTGATCTTTTGGGCAATGCTTTTCATTGCAGTAACAGTCTGCGTGACCGCCTCGCCCCCTTTAACGGCATCAGCAGCAGCTTTTGAAGCGGTGGCATCGGTGATTTTTGCGTTTTCTGTATTTTGCGCAACTGAAGCACCTGACTGCTCAAGGGTTGCACTGGTTTCTTCCAGTGAAGCGGCTTGTTCGCTCGTGCCTTGTGACAGGGTTTGTGCGGTGGCCGAAACCTGCGATGACGCGGAAGACAAATTATCCGAAGCGCTACGTACTTCGCCGATGACCTGCGCCAGCTTTTCCGACGTAGTACGCACGGCGGCAAGCAACATTCCCGTTTCATCTTTAGTGACATGATCAATGCGGAACGTCAGATCTCCTTCGGCCATGGTGTTGGTGTAACGCAACACTTCGGCGAGAGGTTTGGTGATACTGCGGGTTACTGCCACGGCAATGGCAATGGCCAATAAAATCGCAATGACGGTGAGCGAAAGAATGAATAGGCGGGCGCTGTCATAGGCCTGCTTTGCCGCTGCACCCGATGCTTCAACCCGCTTTGATACATGCGTAATCATGTCTTCTACAGCTTGAAAGTACAGGCCCTGAGAAAGGCGCATTTCGTTCAGCAAATAGCTCACTGCTTCTTCGTTTTGCTGGGACATCGCTAAACGGATCGCTTCTGTCTGATCAATGCGATATCCATTTCGTGCATCATTGATGGTGGCCAATAGCGCTTTTCCTTCTTCCGATTGCGTGACTTTTACCAAGGCCGCAATAGCCTCATCAATCACTTTTCCTGATTCGATTATTCGTGCTTCTTCGCGCTTCATCTCTTCGATATCGGACAGCATCACAATATTGCGAATTGAACGGGCCGCCAGATTCACATTGTCCAGAATGTCATTTGCAATGACGACCTGCGGGTAATAGCGCACAGTTACCTGCTCAGTGTTGTCGTTCATCGTTAACATATTCATCAGCGACAACGCGCTAACCAGCGCGAGCAGGATTAGCAACGACGCAAACCCAAGGGCAAGACGGGTTCCAATTTTGATATTACTTAACATGGGTTACACTCCGAAAAATTTAACAACATCATCTCATCAACGTTGGGATTCATTAATCATCTGCCTGAGACGATGCCTAAACCCGCTCATCTACAAACTGCGCAATGCCATCAAGCAAGGCGGCCACATCCAGCATCAGCGCGACTTCACCCGAACCGAGGATGGTCGAGCCGGAAATACCTTTTAGCTGATCGAACAGCGGACCCAGTGGTTTGATAACGGTTTGCAATTCACCTTTAAGTTCGTCTACCACCAGGCCGATCTTTCGATGACCCAAGCGCACGACCAACACATTTTCTCGTCGCGCTGTGTTACCGGTTAGACCAAAATAATCACGTACGCGTAGCAGCGGCAGCACTTCACCGCGCAGGTTGATATAACTGCGCCCCGTTCCGGACGGTGTCTGATGGGGCAGCTCAACGCATTCCTGCACCAACTCCAGTGGCAACACGTAATTGGCTTCGCCCACGCCCATTAAAAAACCATCGATGATGGCCAGCGTCAGTGGCAGACGAATGCGAAAAGTGGTTCCAGCACCCGGCCGCGAGTCGATAGTGATGTTGCCGCGCAGTGCGGTGATGTTGCGCTTGACCACATCCATGCCGACGCCGCGGCCGGAGATGTTGGAAATCTGCTCTGATGTAGAAAAACCTGGCTCAAAAATTAACTGTGCAACAGCCGTATCGGACAGTGCTGCATCAGCGCTGACCAGGCCTTTTTGAACGGCTTTGGCAAAAATTTTCTCAAAGTTTAAACCTGCACCATCGTCAGCCACTTCGATGATGATGCCGCCGGATTCGTGATAGGCGTGCAGCTTTAACGTACCGCATTCAGGCTTTCCAGCAGCGCGACGCACCTCCGGTTTTTCGATACCGTGATCAATAGCGTTACGAATCAGATGCGTCAACGGATCGCCAATGCGCTCAACAACACTTTTATCCAATTCGGTATCGCCGCCGGTAATTTCCAGTGAAATATCTTTACCCAATTCTTTGGCCACGTCGCGTACAACACGGCGGAAGCGACTGAAGGTTTCTCCGATTTCCACCATGCGCAGCCGCATAGCGCTTTCGCGGATATCTTCCACCAACTGCGCCGTGTCAGAAGTCGCCTCTATCAAAGCCGCGTCCTGATAACGACTCGCCAGCACACTGACGCCGGCGCTGGTAGTGACCAGTTCGCCGACAAGATTAATTAATGCATCGAGTTTATCCGCGTGGACCCGGATCAACTTTGAGCTGGATTGATTTGTCTGACGCGGGTCGCCAGTGGGTGAAGGCTGTTCCAGGTCTGCCGTAGAACCTGCAGCGTTAAACAACTCCTCCACACTAATTGAGCTGTCGGGTGTTTCTTGGACGGGAGCAATGTTGAGTTCGCAATCCTCGCGCACAAATTCAAAAACAGCATGAAGCTCTTCCTCAGTACTGGTGCCGGTGTACTCCAGCTGTAATTCCAGATAGCAGCTTTCCGGATCAAATTCTTCAGCATCCTCGGGCAATAAAAAGTTACTGCTGACCACGACCTGCCCCAGAGTCTGCAAATACTGCACGAAAGGCATTGGGTCCATGCCGTTGCGGTAAGTGTCCAAGCCAAACCGCACCGTGATTCGCCAGCAGTGTGTATTGTTGATGGGATTTACCTCAGCGCGCGCGTGCGCCGCGACCAGGCAGGTATCCGACGTTTGCAGTGGCGCGCGCAGCTGTTCGATTAATGCAGTTGCCTTTGCCTGCATAGGCGCATCTGCCGCGTGACCTTGATCAGCAGCATTCAATAATGTTTCGATATGATCGCGACACTGGAGAAACAAACCCACCAGTTCGCTGTTTAGGTGAATTTCTCCGTCGCGGATTTTATCCAGCAGCGTTTCCGCGTGATGAGTAAAACCCACGATGTCGTCGAGTCCGAACAACCCTGCGGAACCTTTGATGGTATGTGCCGCACGAAACACAGCGTTGATTGCTTCTTTGTCGTCGGGCTGATGTTCCAGTGACAAAAGCCCCAATTCCATTTCTTCCAGTAAGCCCCGCGCTTCCGCCATGAACGTCTGCAATGCTTCTAACATTGTGCTCATGCGCTGACCTCCACCGGTGTGTTAAACCACTGGATCGCGTTATACAACTCGATCATCTGCATGAGCGCCTTGCTGGGCGTCAACCAATGAAGAGCGATATCAACCTGGCGGGCGCGCTGTACGAATTGCACCAGCAGCTGTAACCCGGCGCTGTCAACTTCGAACAGTTCGCTGGTATCAACCGTCAACAGTGGTTGCTTTTCAGATGCGTGTTCGCTCGCGCATTGCACTAGCAGTTGACGCAGGCTGGCGTAACGCTCACCGACTTGATAAATCGTCAGCTCACCATCCAGACGCAATGTGAATTCGTGGGTGCTCATGGAGACCTCAGGGAAGAATCAGTTTGGAAACCGCATCAAGCATTTGCTCAGGACGAAAAGGTTTAACAACCCAGGCGCGTGCACCAGCCGCTTGTCCAGCACGTTTTTTTTCTTCACTGCCTTCTGTGGTGAGCATGATGACTGGCGTAAATTTATAGCTTGCAAGCATCTTCATTTCTTTAACAAAGGTGATGCCGTCCATGTTGGGCATGTTCACGTCGCAGATAATCAGGTTAACTTTCTGACCGGTCAGTTTGTTAAGTGCATCGCGCCCGTCACCGGCCTCGATAACCTCATACCCTGCTCCCTTCAACGCTATCGCTACTACTTGGCGCAAACTGGCCGAGTCGTCGATGATCATGATGGTTTTCGCCATGTCGTTGCCTCTTGCTAGAAAAATGTAATATCAGAAGATTCATCTGGCTGATGCACGTACTTGCCTTCATGCAACGCCTGTTGTTCCAGTGTGGTGTAGGTAGAAGAGAGTTGCTCCAGCCAGGTCGCCGGTTCAGGAATTCTGCTGCCGGCGGCAAGAACCTCCTGCAGTCGCGTCTGGTCGTCGGCAATGTGTCCGAGAATCTGACTGATGCGATCCTGAAATTGCAGTGAAACCAGTACCTGTTCGATTCGCTGTTGCACCGCTTTGCCTTCGTACTCAAACTGTTCCGTGGTCTGCACCAGATAACCAACGCTTTCGCTGAAGACATCCAGCACTTGACTGATGATCGCTTCGGATTCGCGCATCGCACGATCTTCTTCGGCAGAAAAATGTTCAGCGACTTCCGCCATATCCTGCATGCCCTTCACTACCGCCTCCGTGCGAGAGGCAATTTTTTTACCGGTTTCATCGGACATGGTGGACAGCTTGCGCACCTCATCCGCCACAACAGCAAAACCTCGCCCGGCATCGCCGGCGCGCGCCGCTTCGATGGCAGCGTTCAGTGCAAGCAGATTGGTTTGTGAGGCAACGTGAGAAACATTGGCAGCCATGCTTTTCAATTCATCCGAAAAGCCGGTGATTTCTTTGATCTTGCTGAACAGAGTTTTCTTTAATGCCATGCTTTCGCGCAATGCCTGCAGCATTAAACTCAGATCGTCCCGCCCACGGGCGAGCAGATCAACCACGCTGTGCTGGCTGTAGGCCTGCTGGCCATTTAATACCGCACCCAGCTGCTGATGAATCTGCGCAAAGCTGTCGGCCAGTTGGGTTATAGCATCGGTAGATTGGATTTTTACTTCGTCAATCTGTCGGGTCCACAAGGGCAACACCGCCTGACATAACGCCGGCAGTGTTTGCGTACTGCTCTGTTCGCGCATCTGTTCCTGCAGAATGTTGTGGTGTGCGCGTTGCTGATCCGCCAGGCGCTGTTGAAATACTTGATGGGATAACCAGGACGCGACAGCGACTGGTACTGCTACCATAAATGCGAGCCAATAACTGTCGATCAATACTGCCATTAACCCCAGAAGTAAACTGACAATAACAGCAATCGCCGGTGCAACGACGCTAGTGATCGGCTCATCTTGGCTGCACAATTTTTTATGAATGATGGGCAGCATTAACAGGCTCCTTTTGTGGAATTTGCCGGGTTTTCTCGGCGTCAGTCAGCAGCTGGGCAATGAGCTGCTCAAACTCCAGAGACTTATCGAAAAATCCATCGGCCCCCAAGGTAACCGCATGGTTTTTGTATTCGTAGTGATTGGAAAAAATATAGATACGTGCGCTGGGCACTCGCTCACGAATGCATTTGATATGCGTCAGGCTGCGACCATCAGGTAAGTTCACATCGAGCACAATGGCGTTCGGCTGGAATCTCTCCAGCTTGTCCGGTAAATCCGCCAGATTGCGCGCAATCGACAATGCGGTAAGACTTTCGATACCTCCCAGTAGCTCGATCAGGCGCGCGTAAACGGCGGAGCAGTTATCCAGTATCAATAGTTTCACGATGACATCTTGGTTGAGGATGAGCGGCTATTGTCGCCGCACACACAACATAGAAATATCAGCAAGGATTTCTTTACCGGGTCAGATGAAACTGAATCACCGTAGGGATTTTCCTACAAATAATACTGAACACCGCGGATGGGATTAGACAGGAGTCCCAGCGAATGCCGTCATCCGACATGCCCCAGCAAGCAAATCAGCCTGCACACCCTGTCCGTCATGAATCAATTAATCCATAACGCAGCGCATACCGAATTAACTCACTGAGTGAATCCATGGAAAGTTTTTGCATTAACCGGAATTTATGCGTGCTGACAGTTTTAGCCGAAATGTGCAACTGTTCCCCTATCTCGTTAACACCTCTGCCTTTAACCAACAGCAAAAAAATCTGCATTTCGCGCTCGCTCAACTTGCTGTGGGGGAGCACTTCGACATGAGCGGCTTGGTTAAATAAAAGATCAGATGCGAGATCCGCCGAAATATAATGACCGCCTGTTGCACAACGTCGAATGGCAGTGAGTAACTCTTCAGGCTCGCTGTCTTTGGTGAGATAACCGTTGGCACCGGCTTTAATGGCCTGATTGGCAATCTGGCTTTCACTGTGCATAGAAAAAACTAACACCGGCACGCGCGGATAAAGGCTCTTTATCGACTTGATCAGGTCAATACCACTCAATCCCGGCATATTCATATCGGTCAATACCAGATCTATGCCGCCCTTGGAGAGTTGCTGCAACAATTCATCACCATCTTTAGCTTCTGCTGCCAGATCAATATCCGCTGCAATAGCCACGACGCGACTCAAGCCTTGACGCACCACGGCGTGATCATCTGCGATTAACAGGCGTATCATAATTTTTCCAACATTCTAATACAGGTTTGCAAAGGTCGCGGGTGTTCCGCTGCGCTTTCATTATGTATTCAACGGAATCGTAAGTCTGACCGTGGTGCCCTGCCCAATCACCGTATCAAAACGCGCTTGGCCACCAAACACCAGTACCCGTTCACGGATACCCATCAAACCAAAACTGCGCTTGTTGCGTACAACTTTTGGATCAAAACCCCGGCCGTTATCCACCACGGTGATGTGCAGATATTTTTCTTCACAACAAAGATTTACTTCAACCTGGCTGGCTTGAGCGTGACGGACAATGTTGGTCAGGGATTCCTGTAACACGCGGAACACGGCCGTGGCTCGCGCATCATCCAATAGCAGATCACCAGCCGGTGCGTTGAGAACTGTCGCAATGCCGGTTCTTCCATTAAAGTTTTTCAGCAGCCAGTCCACCGACGCAATTACGCCCATATCAAGGACCGTCGGCCGCAGGCTCGACGCGACCTGACGCACCGAGACGATGCAACTGTCGATAGCCTCTTTCATCCGCTGAATATGAACCTCCAGTTCTGGAGCAAGCGCAGCGTAATGTAATTTCAGCATAGTGGCATCCATTCGCAAGGCCGTAAGTTGTTGCCCCAGTTCATCGTGAACTTCGCGCGCAATATGTGCGCGCTCTGCTTCCCGCACTTCTTCTCGATGCGCTACCAGCTCCCGAAGCCGTTGTTTCGATCGCCGCAATTGCGCTTCTTTGTATTTTATTTCAGTGATGTCCAACACCGCACCGATGCAATAGAGCTTACCGTCATCCGTTCGCTGAACTTCAGTTCGTTCACGCAGCCATTTAATGTCGTCACCTACGTGAATTCGATACTGAATATCTGACACATTTTCCTGCAACAGCGTGCGCCAGCGATGCACAACCAAAGGAAGATCTTCCGGATCAATTATCCGCAACAGACTCCCAAACGTAATGGGTTTGTCTTTGGGCCATTCCAGAAGTCGATAACATTCATCGGAGTATTCCAGGCGCCGCTGCTGCACATCAAAGCGCCAGCTGCCGAGTTGAGCCAGCTCTTGTGCCTGCGCAAGACTGCGCTCACGTTGAATTAATAAAGTTTGCTGTTTGCGTGCGAAGGTAGTGTCACGAAATAGAACAAGGCCGCCGATAATGTTATCCCCGTCTCTCAACGCCGCTACAACATAGTCCACATCAATGGGGGTACCGTCAGCGCACCAGAACAATTCTTCGGTGACGAACCGGGTAACACCATCGGCCAAAGTGAGGTACAACGGACACTCTTCTTCCAGATAGTCTTTGCCATCGCGATGGTGATGATGAATGAGCGGATGCATTTTTTTACCGACCATGTCGGCGTGAGTAAATCCGATAATTTCTTCTGCCCGGGGGTTAGTAAAAATT
>CAYUVQ010000095.1:0-5463 GCA_964448175.1 uncultured Cellvibrionaceae bacterium
GCGGGACCTTTGGTGCCGTTGGCTTCCACAACCCGCATCTGGCCGTCGCGTTCCGTCACGATGAATTTGCCATCTGGCAGAAAGTCCAGGCCCCAGGGGTTTTTTAATCCTTCGGTCACGGTAACCACGCGCAGCGGTGTGGTCTCGCTGTTAACCTTGATGGTTTTACTCTGGGCCGCACCAGCAGTGAGCAGCAAGCCCAGCGCCACGGCGAATAAAGAACGGGAGCGGGTTATGGTTTTCATTTATCGTCTCCGATGACGGTTGCAGTAGCTCGGCAGGTTAGCAAAGCCGCGCCAAGGGTCGCAACGGGCACTGGTTTAAGAAGTGTATAGATGCGCGATATGTTAGGCTCGCGCTCTTCATCAACTGTATAAAAAGGAGAATGCTATGGCTCGCACACCGTCTACCATGGTCGAACTCGGCAGTGCCGCACCGGATTTCCGTTTGCTCAATCCGGCTACCAATCAGCAGGTCGCGCGCGATGAGCTGCGTAAAGCAAAAGGTCTGCTGGTGATTTTTATGTGCAACCACTGTCCCTTTGTAAAACATATCCTCGACGGTCTGCGTGCGCTCGGCCGCGATTATCGTGACAGCGAGATAGGTCTTGTGGCTATCAGCTCTAATGATGTAGCCAATTATCCTGAAGACGCGCCGGAAAAAATGCCCCAGCTCAACCTCGGCATTCCTTATCTTTATGATGAAACTCAGGAAGTCGCGAAAGCCTACGATGCCGCCTGCACGCCGGATTTCTTCTTATATGACGGTAACCTGCAGCTGGTTTATCGCGGCCAGTTTGATGATTCACGGCCGGGTAATGAAATAGCCGTGACCGGCAAAGACCTGCGTGCCGCGATGGACGCGCTGTTGGAAGGCCGGGAAATTTCCCATAATCAAACCCCCAGCCTTGGATGCAACATCAAGTGGAAGGCTGGTTCAGAGGGCTAAAAATTAATTCTTACTGAAGGTGCGTTGCGTTTTGCGTCGCCGTGATAAACGGCTTCAATATCGTTGCCGTCCGGATCAAGCACGAACGCGGCGTAGTAGCATTACCGCGAGCAATTACAGGCGGCGTTTGCGGCGATCCAATGATTCGATTAATAAAAAAGCCAGCTTTGTAAGAGCTGGCTTTTTTGTTGGACGCTTATTACGCGCCCGTTAATGGTTTATTCAAGGGTTCAGCTTTAGTCAGTAAGATTCGCTTTAAAAAGCGCTGCATAGGTTTCTCAACCCAGCGGTGTATCAACCAGGCGGCTATTAACATAAGCACGCAGAAGATCACGCTCAATAACAACAGCGCAATGTATCCCCCATTAAAGCCGCGCAACCTCACCAGATATCGCACGCAACCGCAGGCAAAATAGCCCTTCCAATGCGGAAAGCCGGCGGTTCTCGGTACGGCGGCCATGTTCGCGTTTGGGTGATAACAGACGGAACAAAACGCGCCAAGGGTAGATACTGGTGAAGGTCTGTTGTGCGATAAGCCGGATGCTTTTTGAATCTTTTGATCAGGAGTACATCGAAGAAGTGGCTCGTTAGCATTTGTCCCACTGATGCAACAGAGTCATTCCGCAGGAGGATAAAAAGGATAAGCGCACTGCATAGGCGAGAGTCATTTACCGCTGCTCGCAGGATTTAGAAGGAAATACAATGGCTATACAAAACACGGTGAGTCACGATTTTATTTCTACCGGTATTGCCGGTATGGACAATGTTCTGGGCGGCGGGCTGACGAAAGAGCGGCTCTACCTTTTAGAAGGTGATCCCGGGGCCGGCAAAACCACGATGGCCCTTCAATTTTTAATTGAAGGCGCAAGGCAAGGTGAACGTGTCCTTTATATCACGCTCGCCGAAAACGAAGTTGAGCTGCGCGCAGTGGCTGATGCCCATGGTTTCTCAATGGAAGGTGTCACTGTTCATGAAGTTCTGCCGGAAGAGGGGCTGCTTGATCCTGCTGAACAATACACTGCGCTTCATCCATCGGAAGTAGAGCTGGGTGAAACTAACAACCTGATCCTGAAAAAGATTGAGGCGTTACGTCCCTCACGCGTGGTGTTGGACTCGTTATCCGAATTGCAGCTTCTTTCGGGCAACGCCCTGCGTTATCGGCGTCATGTCCTCGGTCTCAAACAATACTTCGCCAAACGATCCTGCACCGCGTTATTGCTGGATGATAAATCGTCGGTGCGTTTGGATTTACAGGTGCGCAGCATCGCCCATGGTGTTATATCCCTGCAGCATTTTGATTCTGAATACGGAGCAGAGCGCCGCGTCGTTCGCGTATTGAAATATCGTGGTGTTGCCTACCGTCGCGGGCCACACGATTACAGCATCATCACGGGCGGCGTTGTGGTGTATCCCAATGTTATCGCGGCTGCGTCCCGTGAGCTGGCTGAGCGTCGGCAGATTAAAAGCGGGCTTGCCGCGTTTGACGCACTGCTCGGCGGTGGCATTGAGGAAGGTTCAAGCACACTTATTTCCGGTCCTCCGGGTACGGGTAAGTCCAGCCTTGCCACCCAGTTTGTGAAGGCGGTTACCGAACGCGGCGAAAAAGCATCAATGTTTTTATTTGAGGAATCCTTTAACACGCTGCTTAACCGCAGCAAAGGCATTGGCTTGGATTTGGGCGAAGCCTGTGAGTCCGGGTTGTTGACCGTGCATCAAATTGATCCCGCAGAAATGTCGCCCGGTGAGTTCGCGCACACGGTTTGTCAGTCGGTGGATGACGGGGCAAAAGTCATCGTGATTGATAGCCTGAATGGCTACCTCAACGCCATGCCGGATGCGCGCTTCCTTACCACACACTTGCACGAAGTGCTGACCTATCTTGGCCATCGGGGCGTTGTGACGTTTGTGATTGGTGTTCAGCAAGGCATTGTGGGGGCAATAACCACGGGGATCGACGTGAGTTATATGGCCGACAACGTGTTGATCGTGCGTTATTACGAAGCCCACGGGTCGGTTGAAAAAGCGATATCGGTTTTCAAGAAGCGCGGAAGTGCCCACGAAACAACCTTGCGACGGCTCCGTATCAGCAGTCGAGGGATTGAAGTTGGCGATGTATTAGATAAATTTCAGGGGATACTGACCGGTGTGCCCACGCTCATAAAACCTGGGGACACAACCCGTAATGGGGAAGTGCATAATTGATGAGTAATAGCTCCACAGCATTCGGTGTCGTGAATGACAACTGAAAACCGGTTACTTATCTATGCCCCCACCGGCAAGGATGGTCGTCTCTTAGCGGAAGTTCTTGAACGCGCCCGTATGGCTTGCCATGTGTGTGCTCACAGCAAGGAAACCTTTGCGGAATTGAGTATAGGTGCAGGGGCAATCATTCTTGCAGACGAAGCACTCACCATAGAATTCCTCAAGGGAATTCGTCCATTCCTCGACAGCCAGCCAACCTGGTCCGACCTTCCTTTTTTGGTGTTGCGACAAAACGCACCGGACACTCCGGAGATGCGCAATCGTTATCTCCAGCTCGGCAACATTACGCTGCTGGACAGACCGGTCAGAAGCGTTACGCTGGTGAGTGCCGCCACTTCGGTGCTGCGCGCGCGCAAACGTCAGTACGAAATGCGCGAGATAGATCGCCGCAAAGATGAATTTCTCGCAATGCTCGCCCACGAATTGCGCAACCCGCTGGCACCGATCAGTGCTGCATCGGAACTGCTCAGCGTGCCCACGCTGGAGCGTGAAAAAATTCAGCAGACCAGCGAAATTATTTCACGGCAGGTGCGGCATATGACCGGCCTTATCGATGACCTGCTCGATGTGTCGCGGGTCTCGCGCGGACTGGTTACGCTTGATCAGGGCGTTCAGGATGCATGGCAGATCGTTGCCAGTGCCGTGGAGCAGGTGCGTCCGTTAATGGATGCCCGCGACCACCGCCTGACGGTGGATGCACCAGTGTCGGCAACCATTTATGGCGACCAGAAACGACTGGTGCAAATTGTTGCGAACATATTGAATAACGCCGCTAAATATACGCTGCCCGGCGGAGAAATTTCACTCACCGTTACCGTAACGGATAACAGCGTGGTGTTTACCGTAAGGGATACAGGAATCGGTATGGAAGCCGAGGTGCTTGATTGCGTGTTTGATATGTTTGCCCAAGGCGAACGAAACGCTGACCGCACTCAGGGTGGGTTAGGCATCGGCCTTGCGATTGTAAGGAGCCTCGTGAATCTTCACGGTGGCAGCGTAGTCGCCGATAGCGCCGGCCTTGGCAAAGGCAGCACCTTCACATTAACCTTGCCGCGCGTTGCAGATCAGCTCGCCCCCACGCGCACGCCGCTTCCGAAGCTGCCACCGGTGCGATCGTCACCGCGCGTGCTTGTCGTAGATGATAACGTCGATGCCGCAATTACTCTGGGTACTATTTTAGAAATCGCCGGTTATGACGTCGCGATTGAACACACTGCCCAGGCTGCACTGAATCGTGTTGCCACGGAAACCCCAAAAGCCTGTTTGCTTGATATCGGTTTACCGGATATGGACGGTATCACCCTCGCCCGGCAATTGCGCAACCGCACAGATACAGCCTCTACACTCATGATCGCCATTACTGGCTACGGCCAGAACAGTGACCGGGAAAAATCACTCCACGCGGGTTTTAATCATCATCTGGTAAAGCCGGTGGATCTTCCGCACCTGTTACAGATCTTGTCAGGGTTGTGAAAAATAATTTTGTTTTCGCCAGCACTGATGAATGTAACCAACGGATAATTTGCACATGCGTAATTTATCGGGCGATTGACATCAACCGATAAATTACGACAAAGAATAGCGCCAGATCAGACCTTCACTTTCCCTTCAATACCGACATCCATTGGTTTACCTGTCAGTGCACCAATGGCCATTTTAATGCCCGCCACCGCAAAGCCGTGTTTGGTGTCCCAGTAATGACCTTCCGTTGGAGTAACTTTAATGACGGAAATACGCGGATCACTTTCGCCGTCCGGAAACCAGGTTTTAAATACTGGCTGCCACAGCGCTTTGATTTTCTGTTCATCGCGCGACGCCGTAGCCACACCTTTAATTACCAGAAAATCTGAATGGGCCGAGCCTTGAAAATATAACGTCACGTGCGGATCGAGCGCGATCTCTTTGTCTTTGTGGCTGTCGTTTGCACTTAAAAACCATAGGTTTCCTTCATCATCCACATCCTGTGCACCCATCGGACGAGTACCGCTGGAACCGGCTACTTGAGCGGAGGTGCTGAAAAAACAGCTCTCCGCTTTTTTAACAATATGACGGATTTTTTCAACGGCCGCGGCGCCGCTTAAATCTTCGTGATGGTGTTCTGCTTGGTTGTCGTTGATCGAACTCATAATGACCTCGCTCAGAATGGCGTTAGAAAGGGCAGGCGTTGCCTCAGCAACTTATACCTGACCACCCTATAACAAAGTCTGAGTGAGAAACCGTGTGTTAAATAACGCAGGGGCTTTGGCTGGCGGG
>CAYUVQ010000095.1:5563-11549 GCA_964448175.1 uncultured Cellvibrionaceae bacterium
ACCGGAACATGATTAATCTGCTCAACATCATTCATGCCATTGTTATAGGCAATATCAGAAGGGCCGCCGAGCAGGTACAAGGTGGGCGTGTGGATTTTTTTCAAATGGGTTTTGTCCAGTTGCGGCATCATGGGCATGGCATTGCCACGAATCGGATCGATAAAGATGCCGCTGTTGCACACCACCAGCGATGAAATGCGCGGATCACCAGCAACCTCCAGCGCCTGCAATCCGCCGCAGGACATGCCGGCAACCGCAATCTTTTTGGTATTAATTTTCTTGAAGTAAATACTGTTCTTGTCGCTGTTTTGCGCAATCGCCCAATCAATAGCCTCGGTTAATTTCGATGATGTTGACCGCTCGGTTCTTTGATCGCCGGTTTCCACAGGCATGGTGCCAATTGCAACGACAAGATAGCCATGGGATGCCACTTCATTTAAAAAATTAACATGCTCCCATGGTGAGTCGTAACAGGCACCGTTGCCCCAGACGATCACCGGCAGGCTTTTCTTGCCCCTAAATTTTTCGATATTTTTTGGTCGGAACACGGTGTGTGTTGGCAGTGAATCTTCGGTCATCATGATGGCCGAATGTTTCCCGGTGCCGCCGTTCTCAATCACTCTGGATGTGCTTTCAGCGGAAAGTGCCGGAGCTGCAAGCGATATAACAAACAGAAGAAACGCAAATCTTATTTTTTTCATAGAAGTGTTCCTGGGATTAACAATTAAAGTGCGCATCAACGCATGGATTTAATCAGGTGCATCAATTCGCGGTCGTGATTATTAAGAATGTTAGGCGCTGTATCGAAGATCATGGTCTCGCCATTTTCACGCGAATACGGTTTCCAGAGTGGCAGTACCCCGGCTAGGTTAGGGTTGCCGGTTCGTGCAAAGTTGATCCACACAGAACTCATGATTGCGGCAAGGTTATGAGCTTCTTCACTGGTGCCAGTCCAATGCTTGCCCAATTCAATATTGTTAAACGCCAAGGGAATATCCAAACCATGAAATGAACCTTTGGTGTTGTCTTCAACGGTGCTCTTCCAGGTCAACAAATAGGTATAAACCGGAGCATCTGTTTTAGCCGCTCGTGCATCGGCCGTGACAATCGTGTTAGGACGGAAAAGCGGATCGATAGACAGTAAATCCTGCGGCGTATAATTCGGATAAGCTTTTTCAAACAGTGTGATGAACGTGTCTGTCTTATCACCATAGGATTTCGTTAAACGTTCCCGCGCTTCTTCCATCGTCAGGTCTTTCTCGTCGTATGCGGGCTTCACCAACTCGTTCAGAGTGGAGCCTATGAGCAAGGGAATGTTGTTGGAAATATCCGCAAAATCCGGTGTAAACGGCTGTTGCAGTAAATTCACACCATCCGGCACTGGCCCGAAACCAGACATAGTCGTTGAGCCCGGCACGCGCAGTCCTACGGTTTTTTCCAATGCTTTATTGCCGGCTTCAACCAATTGCTTATAGGGCAGGGTATGCAACGCGCTCAAATCGTTTCCATCAAGCCCCAGAACATCTACCAGCGCTTCACCGACAGAGGTCGACTTTTCCTTGGTCATTACATTAACGAGCGCACCACTTTGAATGATCGCTTTATGAAATAAGCCCTGCGCGGCAGGCATCGACAACAATGTGCCCACTTTTCCGCCACCGCCGGATTCACCAAAGATGGTTACATTGTCCGGGTCGCCACCAAAGCGGCGAATATTTTTATTTACCCATTCAAGGGCTGCTACCACATCCAGCATGCCGACATTGGCGGAGTCGGCGTACTGTTCACCAAACGACGAGAGGTCAAGAAAACCTAAAATATTCAGCCGATGGTTAACCGACACCAACACAATATCGCCTTTTTTCGCCAGCATCTTGCCATCGGTAAGCGGATCATCACTCGCACCTACCGCAAAACCTCCACCATGGAGCCAAAACATCACGGGCCTTTTCTTGCCGTCGTTCAGACCTTGGGTCCAGACATTTACGGTAAATAATTTTTCCTCATCCATGGCCGACTCTGGGGTCCAACTGTTCACTTGCATCGCAACCGGACCAAACTCGGTATGCTCACGTACACCCTCCCAGGTATCCGGTGTCTGCGGTGGCATAAACCGCTCCGCCTGCGCGTAAGGAATGCCTTTAAAGCTGAAGATGCCCTCATCCACGCTACCGGAGATAGAACCATAGGTGGTTTTGACAACCGGCTGTTGGTGTTGATTAGACGTAGAGCTGCAGCCCGCAAGGAAAAGCCCAGTGAGCAATCCGGCAAATAACAGGGAACAGGGAGTAAAGCGCAGAAACTTTTTCATAGGGGAATATTTTCGTCCGAGAATAAATTACTTTTCTTAACAGGTTGGGCTTTTGGTATTGCCTCGTGCTTTTAACAGCGCCAGTGTCTGCGTATCCTTTTCTCCGTTGAAGAAACGCTCAAGTGCCGTGATAAAGATCGGCTCCGCAGGATCAGCTAACGAGAATAACGTAAGACATGATCTGAACTTCAGCGCATCAAGCTCACCAAGTATGGAAGCCGCCCCAACATCGGTATGGGCCAGCATAACCTGCGTAGCTTCTATAAGCCGCTGACGCAGAACCGGGTTGGCCAGGTAGGCACGTGCTTCGGCCAAATCCGCTATGCCGTAGATCTCGGACAAGGGGCTTTGCCCCAAACCTCTAAGCTGGGGAAACACATACCAAATCCAATGCGACCGTTTCCGGCCCGCGCGCAGTTCCTGCAAAGCGGTAAGGTACGCTCGTTCCTGCGCATCCAGGAAACGACCGGGACGGAATTCAAGTGCGTCCATGATTAAACTCCTCTGGGATCAGTTGTTCGCACAATGTATAAGTAGACGGTCGGCACTGCAAGGAGTTGCATGCCGTTGTTTGAGGAGGTTAGCAGGAGTACTTGTTAGGCCAGGACGCGCCACCGCGAAACATTACTGGTCATCGTTGTCTGAATCGGGGGAAAGTCCTGCTGGTGCAGCATAATCAATAACGGGTTGCTGAGGCTCTCCGTGTCGTTGCTTTCAAACGGTTCCGACGTATAAACACGAACCAGGAAAACCACAAGACGAGCGATATACCTATCGCAGTAAGAATGGCTGGCGTGGGGTTAGTTAGCGAACTCTTTGATCCGGCGTACGCGGCGATAAATGCGTAGGGAATTGTTGACACCCCGTAATAGGTTATAAAGCGAAGGAACGGCATCGCGTTTGCGCCCGCCATACAGGAAACCACCTCGGGTAAAATCGGCAGTGCGCGACACATTAAAATTACGCTGATGCTGTGTTTGGAAAAGATATTATGCATCTGCTCCTGCTTCCTTGGATCGCGGTAGATGCGGGTTAAAAGTCCCGGCCCTATTGCCCGGCAAATCCAATAACCAGACATACCTGCCAGCATCATTCCGGCAGCGGCTGCAAAACCACCAAAAAGAAACCCCAGAAAATAGCCAGAGAGAATGCAGACGGTTAATGTGGGGACTGCAATAAAAAGATCAGTGAAAAGTAAAACGACAACCGCGAGCGCCACGTAGGTAGGGTCGACGGCTAAAGCCAAAGCAAGCCAATGTTTTATATCCTCAACCGTTAAAATGCCGGTCGCTTTAATAACAAGAAAAGTGGATGCAAACACGGCGGCCAGAGCCATCGCAATGGTTAACAGCGGCTTCATAGTAATTTCCTTATCCCGATTTCAGAATGGCAGCCATTAAGCGCGGGCTAATGCGAGCAACGAAGGGGATGAGTTTGGCTTTACCTACATAAATTTCTGCCCGATTGTTTTCAATGCCGGAGATAATTGCACGCGCGGCGCGCTCGGGTGACATTTTCCCGTTACCGCGCCCGTGCGTCATTGGTGTATCCACTAAAGGCAATATGGCTTCAATGACGTTGATTTGCGTCTGTTCCAGCTGATAACGAAAGCTCCGCGTAAAATTGCGCAGCCCCGCCTTGGTTGCGCAATAGACAGCTGAATGTGTTTTGGGATAGATAGCCAGCCCGGACGTGACGTTGACTATAGCGGCGGGCGCCTTCGTATTAACTAGCGGGTGTATCATCAGCGCACAGAGTTTAATCGGAGCGGTAAGGTTTATGCTGATTTCCCTTTCGATGCTGTCATAATCGAAATCGCTATCCAGGAATGTTGGCGTTACCTGAACCCCGGCATTATTTATTACGACTGAAATGTCCGGGTGCGCATGGATAATTTCATGCACGGTGTGTTGTAAAACAGTGGCGTCTTCCAACGAGCAACAGTAAGTATGCACATTAGAAAATTCCCCGCCTAATCGTTGCAGCTTTTCAGCGTTGGAAGCGATGACAATAATGGCTCGATTAACCGGCGCCAGCTGTTTTACCAGCGCGTAACCAATACCTGATGTTCCGCCCGTAATGAGCAAGGTTCTATCCTGTAATTTCATAAATGGCGTCGGCTTTTAAGGGAAATAGGGACAATTCTAATGAGACGTGGGCGATGCATCATTAACCCAGGTTAATTGGGTGTCTTTTTGTTAAAAAATACTAATGACTTTTTTGGGAGGTTCGTGAAGGTGATCGAACAGTTGAACAACATCGGGCGCACCTACCACATCAACAAAGGTGCGGTTTTATTTCGCCAGGGCGACAAAACAAGCAGCTTGTTTCTTATCAAGAAAGGATTAATAAAAGCCTACTACGAAACCGTTGATGGTAAAGAATTTATCAAATCCTTTGTAGCCGAAGGCGCGGTCATCGCCAGCATGCAAGCCATCTTCGCTGCCAGCCCCTGTTCCTTCACAGCTGCATGCCTTGAAGACTCCACCGTTCTGGAAGTGCCATCGAAGGCGGTGCTGGATCTGGTTGCCACCAATGCGGAACTCGCGCAAAAATTCAACGCGCTGCTCGCTGCTCTGGCAATGAAGAAAGAACAGCGCGAGTATGAGTTTTTGTGTTTATCGCCCGAGCAACGCTATCTGGCCTTCTGTACGCGGGAACAGGGATTAGTTGAACGGCTTACGCAACAAGATGTGGCGAGGTACCTGGGAATTACGCCGGTTGCCTTGAGCCGGATTCGTAAGCGTTGTGGTTGTTTGCCCTTGCGTTGATTGTCAGTCAGTCATCGCAACGTAAATTTGGTGCCCGCTTTGCAGATGAATTAATTCGTTCGCGTTTAGTCTTAAACAGCATGAAATACGTTCTGATAATGCTGATTGTGATGCTCGGTGCCGCCGCCCTATACTTCAAAGACTATCTGCTGCTGTCGCCGCACGATTCCTACTACTCCGCATTGCTGCGCGAAGATCTCAAGGCTACCGCCGAGCGGTGGAAGACGGAGGCGGAGGAATCCTTGGTCGCGCCCTTACGCGTATCCTTGCCCTACAGCGAGCGCCGCCTGCTCGAAGCTGACTATCTACAACCCATCACATTTGCGTTCGATCTACAAGTGGATGAGCTAATCCAGATCAATATTTTTCCTTCAATCAATACGCGCGCGGAGATTTTTGTGGATGTATTTTATGTAAAGGACGCAGCCACTGACCCCGTGCGCATCGGCAGCATGGCGGCCAGGGAACAACAATTTAGGATAGCGGCGGATCATACCGGCCAGTACCGGGTGCGCATACAACCATCCCACGTTGCACAGGGGTTAGTGGATATCGCCATCACGTCACCGCTGCGTTATGGCTTTCCTGTGGATACCGAGCGCGACAATGCCGTGCAAAGTTTTTTTGGTGTTGATCGCGATGGCGGAGCGAGGCGGCACGAAGGCATCGACATCTTTGCTCCGCGCGGCACGCCGGTCATTGCGGCGGAAGCCGGGCGTGTTACCCGCGTCGGGGATACACCTCGTGGCGGAAAAAATGTATGGGTCCGTGGTGACAATCGTTCTTTTTATTACGCGCATCTCGACTCAATCGCCGTGTCCTCCGGCGACCGTGTCATGCGTGGCGACGTACTCGGCACGGTGGGCAATACCGGCAATGCCGTCACCACCAGCCCGCATTTGCA
>CAYUVQ010000096.1:0-11470 GCA_964448175.1 uncultured Cellvibrionaceae bacterium
ATACTGGCTGATATGATCAAGGCAAACGAAGAAGTGACTCGGTTTTGCACTAGGCGCAAAAATGCATACTGCTTCACAAAATCCGAAGATCCCGTCTGCTACGGCTGCTCATTCCTTGCCGCGTATACAGATTTATTTCCAGCACGCAAAAAAAAGCTCGCACGAGGCGTAGCCCGGCGAGCGGCAAGTGGTATCAGCAATGGCCACGAAGAGCTACTGCATCTACCGACGATAAAGAAGGAGGCTCATGAACGGCTTCGCTCATTTATATTATTATATACTCAATTTAGAGCAATGCCAGTTTATTTCTGGCACCCCAAAAAAGCAAAGCACCGCCGGGGGCCGGCAGTGCTTCGGGAATAGGAAGATGCAATGTTATTTTTGCAGCGACAGGCCGGTGTGATGGCAGCTGCGCTTATTAAGCATGTGTTTTTTTAGCTGTTGCTTCTGGATTTAAATGCGCGTACGACAACGTTGAAGTCTTCCGCCAATTGCTTCAGATCATCCAGCTCTTGTCTCTCTTGACCTCTGGACAACTTTGCGCAGGCAATATAGTCCTCAACGGCTTTTACATAGGCTTTTACTTCGTTGTTCGCTTTAACCATCTGTGCGGTTACAACGGTTTCTGCATCGGGAATTTCCGGCTTGGCGGCAGGTTTGCTGCAGGCAAGCGCAGGAAGTGCGGCGAACAAGGAGTAGCAGATTGAAATAAGAAGTAATGTTTTCTTCATGAACGTTTATCTCACAATGGTCAATTAACTGCGTTATGACAAGGGTTGGACACTGAATCGCGGTTTCATATCAGTCCCTGCTGGTTCGGTCCTTTTTGATTTCATTTTCCCGTTCTCTAAATTCGCGGTTTTCCCATTCGATTCACCATAAAAAAATCGTTTCAAAATGAAACACGATTGATGATCTGCTTATGCAGTTATCAATCGTGTTTCGCGCAAGCAATGAAAAATATCTCCGGTAGATTTCACGCTTGACTAAATTTTGAAGCGACCCACAAGTTCGGCCATTCGCGCAGCCATCGTCGCCAGATGTTCTGTGTTGGAGGTGATCCTTACAGAGCTTTCAGCGGTGTTGGTAGCGACGGATGAAATCCGATCTATATTGTGTTCTATCTGCCGCGTTGCGGCGCTTTGCTGCTCGGATGCAGCGGCAATCTGGTTTGTGCGGTCACGAATAACACTGACGATTTCAGTAATGTTTTCCAGCGAGCTGCTGGCTTCGCTGGCTTGCTGGACCGAAGAGTTTGCCTGTGTGGTACCGGCGGACATCATCTCTACCGCTTCATGCGAGCCGGCCTGCAGGCGTTCGATCATCTCGCGAATTTCAGTCGTAGAGCTTTGGGTGCGTGATGCCAGGGTGCGCACTTCATCGGCCACAACGGCGAAGCCGCGGCCTTGTTCACCCGCCCGAGCTGCTTCAATAGCGGCGTTCAAGGCGAGCAGGTTGGTCTGTTCCGCAACACCGCGAATGACATCCAGTACAGAGCCGATACTGACGGTTTCTTTGCGCAGGCGATCGATAACCTCTGCAGCGGTTTTAATTTCTTCCGACAGATTTTTGATTTGTCCCATGGTGTTAGACACGATGGTTTTGCCGGAGGAGGCCGCACTGTCGGCCTGCATGGACCGGTCTGCCGTTTCCGTCACACTGACGGTTACGTTCTGTACCACGCTGGCCATTTCTTTGACAGCCACGACAACCTGCTGAATCTCCGCCTGCTGCGTTTTGATTTCACGCTCATTTTCACGGGAGAGGCTGGACAGGACGGCCGCGTTACCGCTGACTTCCTGAGCCGTTTCGGCCACGCTGGCGATGATTGTGTGCAGGCGCTCAACGAAGGTGTTGAAGCACTGAGCCAGTTCGGAAATTTCGTCGGTGCCGGTAACCGGCAGACGACGGGTGAGATCGCCCTCACCTTCGGAAATATCCCGCAGCGCCCTGACTACGTTGTTAACCGGGTTAACGATACTCGCCTGAACGGCATAGGCGAGCGATGCAGCAATGATGCTGATGATCACGATCACCAGCAGCGCGAGGGTAATAGCCTCAGTGACGATAGCGTCTACCTCCGACATGTCCACGCGCAATGTAATGGTACCGATACGCGCGCCGTCGGACTCAATAGCTTCAGTAATGACCACCACATCGCCCTGATCGATAACGGCAACGTCGCCGGGAGCGGATGGCATACCGCTGGGTAATTCTCTGGCAGTGGTGCCTTTTGCATACCAGGCAAACGGCTTATTGCCGCTGTAAATGACCGCGCTCAGCACGCGCGGGCTAACACGCAATGCGCCTAACGAGGCGGTTACGGTCATATTGTCGTCGAAGGTAATCGCTCCAATACTGGCTTCACCCAGTACCTGCGCGAGCGTCCGGGTATCGGCAACGATCGTAGCTTCGGTCGTCGCAAGGCCCGATCGCGTTGTCACAATCGTCGTCACGATCACAGCGGCGACGCAGGTAAGCGTCACGCTTAATAAGATTTTCCACTTGAGCGATAAATTATTCACACTTGCCTCATTTCATCTCATGGAGGAAAAGCTCCCCCATTAATGCACTACAGGTCACACAAGGGTAGCAGAGGAATGTGAAATTGCACACGTTTTTTGGCGTATTTTTCACCAATTGTGCGTTAAGAAAGGTTGATATAACGCTCCGCCCAAACTGGGCGAAGCGCTTGATTTTTAAGGAATAACAGGGGTTAGAAAAGCAGCAGACCTTGCCGCTTTTAGGATTCGATGACAGAGGGCCGACCAAAAAGCGGCATACCTGCAGCATCCCAGCGCAGTGGCTTCACAAATGTGTGGCGGTCCGGGTTCCACAATGGATCACCCTCGATTTCGGTATAGGTCCGGGCGTGATACACCAACATGACGGTTTCGCCATCTTCTCCCAGCGTAAAGCTGTTGTGGCCGGGGCCGTAGATGCCGTGTTCGTAGCAGGTTTTGAGTACCGGCTCGGGGGACTTTTGCCAGCTGGCGGGATTGAGTAAATCGGCGTTTTCATCGGCCCACAACAGGCCCATCGCGTAATTTTCGTCAGTCGCGCTGGCGGAATAGCTGATGAATATGCGGCCACCGCGTTTGACCACGGATGGGCCTTCGTTCACCCAGAATCCGCGGATTTCCCAGTCGTACTCCGGCTTAGTCAACATCACCGGCGCGGCTGCCAGCTGCCAGGGCGTCTTCATCGGCGCAATGTAAAGATTGGAGTTGCCTTCAATCGCATTGTCCTTCTGCGCCCACAGGTAATAGAGCACACCGTTGTGGGTAAAAGTCGTGGCATCAAGACAGAAGGTGTCGATACCGCTGTCCACCTGCCCCATAAACTCCCATTCACCCTCCAACGGATTCGCGTTTTTATTGCGAATCGCATACATGCGATGCTGAAAAAGATTGTGTTTGATTTCGCGGCTGGGTGCGGCTGCAAAGTAAACGTACCAGGCAGATTCACCGGATTGCGGATCTTTATTGAAGTGAATTTCCGGCGCCCAGATGAGTTCACTGTAGGGCCCGGTGTCCGGTTTATGCCAGGCATCCACCGTCGGGGCGGTGGCCAGCCCGGCAATTGTCCTGGCGCGACGCAATTCAATGCGGTCATAGGCCGGCACTGATGCAGTGAAATAATAAAAACCATCACTGTGCTTATAAATAAACGGGTCGGCACGCTGTTCAATCAGCGGTGTTAATACCTGGCTCACGGTGAGTCTCCTGCTAGCTGTTACGAGTTGAAAGCTCGCTTTATCAGCCCGCTTGCACGCGGGTTTGAGTTGATGATTGTTTAATTTTTTAAACCGGTGTGGTCTCGCCACTTTCGATCGCTGAATCGGTGCTGCCACCGGATGTGTTTTCAATTGGCGCTTTTCTGGCAAGCATCTGATGGTAATAGCTGTCGGTGATGCGGTATTTGAACATCACCAGCCCCATGAGTGCATGAAAACCGCCGGCAATCACGGTGAGCATCAGCGCGATGCCGGTCATGGCAAATTCTGTTTGGGTTTCACCTGCCTGATAACCGAAATAAGTCAGCAACAGACCGGTAAGAAATCCCGCAAGACCGGCGCCGGCTTTCTGGCAAAACGAAATCCCGCCGAATGCCAGGCCCGAAACGCGCTTACCATTTTTCGCCTCACCATAATCCACGGCTTCGGCAATGGCGGACCAGAAGATAGGCGCGTGCAGGTCCACCACAAATGACAAGACGATGTATAAAACAAATGCGAGCATCACATCGCCGGGGGAGACGGCAAAAAACATTAATACACTTAATGCTGCCACCAGCATCTGCGACCAGCGGAACAGATCTACTTTGCAATAGCGTTTGGTAATCCAGGTGGACGCCACCATGGACACGATGGACGCGGCGATCCCGGCACTGGTAAAAGTCGCAGCCAACGTTTCATCACCACCGAGATAATAAATTGCATAGTAAAACGCAACGCTGCCACGCAACGCGTAACCTAACGTGCCCAGCACGCAGCAGGCGCAGAGCACCAGCCATTGATCATTTTTCATCAGCAGGCGGAACTGTTCGCCCAGCGGTTGTTTATCTACCACGTGTTCAACACGCTCGCGCGTTGTAAAAAAGCAGAACAGCAAAAGAAACACACCCACAAACGACATCAAGCCCATGGCGAGTTGATAACCTTTCGCCGGGTTGTCGCCGCCCCACATCAACGCCAGCGGCGGCACCGACGCAACAATAATGACGTTGGCAATCTTGGCGAAAAACATACGATATCCGTTAGCGGATAACCGCTCTTGCGGGTCGGACGTTAATACCCCTATGTATGAAATATAGGGAATAGCCACACCAGTAAACATCAAGGTTGCAAACAGATAGGTAACATAAGCCCACACCAGCTTCGCGTTATAGGAGAAATCCGGCGTGGTGAATAACAGGAAAACGGCGAAGCCATAAGGAACGGAAAGATACAAAAAATACGGACGGAAACGACCGAGGCGGGATTTATACTTATCGGTAATCAACCCCATCAATGGATCAGAAACCGCATCAATTAACCGAGCAGCTAAAAACAGGGTTCCGACGTGAGCCGGCTTTAAGCCGAAAATGTCGGTGTAAAAATACTGCATGAAATAAAACATCGCGGCGATCATGACGTTAACCGCCATATCTCCTGCCCCAAAACCGATTTTCTCGGTGATCGATAACTTTTGTAGTTGCATTATTATTTTTACCTTATTAGAACTGCTGGCGAGCCTCTGAAAATTTAGAATAATTAGAGTACAGAGAATCCCCTGGTTGATTAGCGGGGTATACAGGCTTCAATCCTTGATGATTAAGCCGCCCGCGTCATTCCTTGCGGGCACAACGCTTACAGAAAATAATCGTTTTCGATCTTTAATACTTCCAGCACATCAATAGCTTCCATGCCGGCATTGCGCGCCGCAAGTAAACCCATTTGCGCATCTTCAAATACCACGCAACGCGCAGGGTCAGCGTTCATCAATGCAGCGCAGCGCAAAAAGGTATCAGGCGCTGGTTTAGGGTTCGTTACTTGATCAGCCCCAACCACGATATCAATGTATTGATCCAGCCCGCATAAACGCAGGATTGTTTCTGCTTCGGCGGTGTAAGCGCCGGTTCCCACCGCCATGGGTTTTTGGCCGTGATATTTTTTTACGATATCCAACAGCGCGGTCGGCTTTACATATTTGTGCATATGTTCACGCACAAACGCTTCTTTAAATTCATTCATCTCGATGGTAGTGGCGCTGACGTCGCAGTTGAACTTTTCTATCAGTATTTCCAGTGTGCCCTTGGTGGGAACACCGGCGAGCGAGCGCATATAGGGTCGGTCGATGGGGATAGCGAAACGCGTGAGAGTTTCGGTCCAGGCGACTTCGTGTAGCTGCCCGCTATCTACCAACGTGCCATCCATGTCGAAAATCAGTGCATCAAAATGGTCGTACATAGTATTTCTCGCTGATTAAAAGCAGCGATTAGAGCATATGGATGGGTCTTGCCCAAGGGGTTCGGTCGAATCGCAACCTGCAATGGTGTCGCACACTGATAATTTCTGGTTCAGCGTCTCTGTTGCTGGTTCGGGGTCGGATTACGCCGCAGCGCGGCTAATCCGACCTACATTTACACCTGGTTTGGTTTGTAAATCCGCAGGATAAACCCGGTCTATCTACCGGGTTAAATCCCTTGGCTTAAATGATAAAACGCGGCGTTATGACGCAGTTCAGTTTTCAAATCGCGTACTGTGGTATCAGCACCAATCACAATAGCTTCGATACCGGCCATTTCAGCGAGATCAACTGCTTCATCCACCGTAATGCCTTGGGTATATGCACTATGGTGCGCACCGCCTGCGTGAATCCATGCAGCGGCGGCAATCTCAAGATTCGGACGCGGTTCCCACAGGGCTTTGGCTACTGGCAGATTGGGTAATTCCTGCGGCGGATTAACCGTGTCTACTTCGTTGATAATCATGCGGAAGCGGGTACCCAGATCAATCACGGAAATACACAACGCGGGCCCAGGCTTACCGGTGAAGATCAAGCGAGCAATATCGTTGCGGCAACCAATGGTGTGCAGATGCACTTCGAGTTTGGGTTTTTCTGCGGCGATGGACGGGCATACTTCCAGCATGTGCGCACCCAATACCTGATCCGGTGCACCAAAGTGATAGGTGTAATCTTCCATAAACGAAGAACCACCATCGCGTCCCTGGGACATAACTTTGGCAATGCGAACCATTGCTGCGGTTTTCCAGTCACCTTCACCGCCGTAACCGAAACCCGCCGCCATTAAACGCTGGGTAGCGAGTCCTGGCAGATTGGTCAGGCCGGTCAAGTTTTCAAAGCAGTTAGTGAAAGCGCCGAAGCCACCTTCGGTTAAAAATTTCAGCATGCCTAATTCAAGACGCGCTTCGTTTTTCAACATCTGGAACTGATGCTCATCGTCAAACAATGCCGGAGACACAGTGTACTCTGCGCGATAAATATCAATTTGCTTTGCCACTTCTTCATCAGTTACGGCATCGACAACCTTTTGCAGATCGCCGAGACCATACGCGTGAACTTCGTAACCGAATTGAATCTGTGCGGAAACTTTATCGCCATCGGTCACTGCTACCTGCCGCATGTTGTCACCGAAGCGGGCAACTTTCAGGTTTTGGCTTTCATACCAGCCCATAGCGACGCGACACCAGCTGTCAATCTGACGCTGCACTGAATCAGTCGACCAGTGTCCGACAACCACTTTGCGATCCTGACGCAGACGTGTGCTCACGTGGCCGAATTCGCGGTCGCCGTGTGCGCTCTGGTTCAGGTTCATGAAATGCATATTGATGTCAGCAAATGGCAATTCAGCATTAAATTGCGTGTGCAGATGCATGTAAGGTTTGTTCAAGGCTTTCAAACCGGAGATCCACATCTTGGCCGGTGAGAAAGTGTGCATCCACAGGATTAATCCAACACAATTTTCATCGCTGTTGGCCCGCTGACACACCGACAGAATTTCGCCGGGGGATTTAACCGTATCCTGTGCGACGATCTTGATGGAAATCTTGTCCGACGCCGTTAAAGACTCGGCAATCTTCTGACTATTTTCTGCGACTTGTTTCAGGACGCCGGGGCCATACAGATGCTGGGAACCGGTGACCAGCCATACTTCTTTATTGCCGTAAATCTTCATTACTGATTCCTCAAATATTGTTGCTGTTTTGTCAGTTTCTTACGCGGGTTACGCGATGGCAGACGAGCTGCCGTAAATTATTCTTTCGATTGTCCGTAGTACGCATTCTTGCCGTGTTTGCGCAGATAATGTTTATCCACAATACCCTGCTTCAACGGTGCCACCTGCGGATCGAGCGTGCGGGTGAGATAGGCCATGCGCGCAATTTCTTCGAGAATCACCGCGTGGTAGACCGCTTCTGCCGCGCTCTTGCCCCAGGTGAAAGGCGCGTGACCAGCGACGATGACCATAGGCACTTCCGCCGGGCTGCGCGTCGCAAAGCAATCGGTAATCTGTACCCCGGTTTCTTCTTCATAATCGCGGGTAATCTGTTCGTCCGTCATCACCGCCGTGCAGGGAATTTCACCGTAGGCATAATCTGCATGCGTGGTGCCGTAACAGGGAATAGCCTGTTGGGTCTGCGCCCAGGCGGTCGCATAGGTGGAGTGGGTATGGGTCACACCGCCGATACTTCCAAAATGACGATACAGATGCGTGTGGGTTTTGGTATCGGAAGATGGCCGCAGCTTGCCTTCGACGATAGTGTTGTCCAGATCCACAATCACCATGTCATCCGGCGTTAATTGTTCATAAGCAACGCCGCTCGGTTTAATCGCGATAACGCCTTTATCACGATCGATCTGCGACACATTGCCCCAGGTGTATACCACCAGGTTGCGCCGCTGCAATTCCATATTGGCTTCGTAAGCAGCGCGTTTTAATTCGCGGTAACTCATAATGAACCTCCGCCAATAAACGCGCCCAGCTGTTGATATTTCTGGTACAGACCTTCGTACACTTTCGCCGAAGCGGAATCGGGCAAATAGGTTTTACTAACCGGCGATGCCATCACCTTCTGCGCACTTGCCACATCGGGATAAACGCCACCTACCGTCGCTGCAAAAATCGCTGCACCTAACGCGCAACTCTGTTCACTTTCCAGTACATCAATCGGGCAGTTCCACACATCGGCGCAGACCTGCATGATGAAGTCAGATTTTTTGGAGATGCCGCCAATCACGACCACGGAATCAATCGCCACACCTTCTTCTTTAAAGCGCTCGATGATGGCACGTGCACCGAACGCGGTGGCTTCAACTAATGCGCGGAAGATATGCGGTGCATCGCTGCCCATCTTTAAGCCCGCGATAGCCATGGATAAAGTCTGATCAGCGTCGGGCGTGCGACGACCATTCACCCAGTCCAGCGCGGTAATACCAGTTTCGCCGGCGGGAATCTTGCTGGCGGCATCGCCGAGCAACCGCAGCGTATTTTCTTCGAGATCCTGAATCAGTTTTGCTTTGGTGGTGTCATCCACTGCAGCGGATTGCTGCAGCACATTGAGCGCAGGCCACATCAACACATTGCGGAACCACGCATATAAATCTCCGAAAGCAGATTGGCCTGCTTCCAACCCGACCATGCCCGGCATCACCGAACCATCCACCTGCCCACAGATACCGCGGATACATTTTTCGCCAATGTCCTTGTAGGTAGCGACGGTGATATCACAGGTCGAAGTACCCATGATTTTAGTGAGCACGCCAGGTTTTACATTGGCGGCAACAGCGCCCATGTGACAGTCAAACGCGCTGAAGCCGACGGGAATTCCTGCGGGCAGGCCTAGCTTGTCGGCCCACTCGCTGGTAAGAGCCCCCACGGTCTGATCGGAGGTAAAGGTTTCTTTCGGCAAACGATCGCGCAGACCATCCAGCACCGGATCAATACCCACAAAAAAATCATTCGGTGGATAACCGCCCCAGCTCTCATGCCACATCACCTTATGACCCGTTGCGCAACGGCCCATGCGCAACTGGCTCGGATGCGTAGTGCCAGTCAATACAGCCGACATCCAATCGCAATGCTCTACCCAATAATAAGCTGCTGCCCGTACGGCCGGATCTTCACGCAGCACATGCAGCGCTTTGGCCCAGAACCATTCAGACGAGTAAATACCACCTTCATACTTCAGATAGTTGATCGGCGCCTGATTAGCCGCCGCGGTAATTTCCTGGGCTTCCTTGATCGCGGTGTGGTCTTTCCACAGCACGAACATGGCATTCGGGTTATCAGCGAATTCCGGTTTCAAGGCCAGGGCAACGCCCTGCTCATCCACCGCTACCGGTGTGGAACCCGTGGTATCGAAACTGATACCTACCACCTGTTGCGCAGCCCCGGCCGGTGCTTTGGCCCACAAGCCGCGCACGACCGCTTCAAGGCTTTCGAGGTAATCCAGGGGATGCTGGCGAAACTGATCTTTGGCAGGTGCGCAGTACAAACCCTGCTTCCAGCGCGGGTAATACACCACTTGCGTGGCAACTTCAGTACCAGTATGGGCATCGACCAGAAGCGCTCGTACAGAATCCGAGCCGTAATCCAGGCCTAGGGCATAAGACGTCATAAATCACCATTGTTGAACAAACTGGGCCGGAGACAGCAGCACAGAAAATTATCAATATTGTATGATAATATTATTCAGCATCCTTTGAATTTGTCAATGGATAGCCATCCCGCCACCACTAAAAAATCGTGTTTCTGCAGAAATAAAAAAGGCCAGCGGGGGGCACTGGCCATGAAGCGAACAGCAGAGAATTTCACTTACAAAAACAACCACTAACAACAAAAAAAACATATCAATTATTTAACCGGCGCAACGCCCTCACTGGTCATGATGATGCGCTTGATGGTGCCGTCCGGGTTATAGAACATCTCATCAATGGCCACTGAGCGCCGGAAACTGCCGCCATCGGGAATGTGTGCGCCGGTGTGATAGATGAAGAACGAACGGCCTTTGAATTCGATGATGGACTGGTGGTTAGTATTAGAGTTGCCGGCCAGCTCATTGAGGATGCCCTTGTACTCCCAGGGACCTTTGATGCTCTTGCTCATGGCATAACCGATCTTCTCGGGAAAGCCCATCGCGTATGACAAATAATAGTATTCGCCCCGCTTGTGTACCCACAGCGCTTCGGTGAAGTTCGGCAGGCCTTCAATCGCGTGGATAGGGCCATCAAGCTCAATCATATTGTCTTTCAATTTGGCGTAACGGGGCTTGGTGTTACCCCAGAACAAATAAGCTTTGCCGTCGTCATCGACAAATGCCGCTGGGTCCAGATCGTCCCAGTCAATCTCGGTATCGGTGGTCATGTCATTGCTGATCAGCGCTTTGCCCAGCGCATCTTTAAAAGGACCGAGCGGGCTATCGGCCACGGCTACGCCAATAGCAAAGCCGTTAATCGTTGCGTGGCGCACGGTCACGTACCAATAAAATTTCCCGCCTTTCTCAATCACATGAGCAGCCCAGGCATCACCCTTAGCCCATTTGAAATCTTTTACTGACAGTTTTGGTCCATGCTCCTTCCAATTCACCATATCGGTCGATGAGAACACCAGCCACTTGTGCATTTCATAAAACTTGGTGTTGTCTTTGGCTTCGTCGTGGCCGGTATATAAATAAACGGTGTTGTCATGCACCAGAGCCGCCGGGTCAGCGGTGAGTACATGGGGGAATACGGGATTAGCCGCCTGGCTGGCGGCAGATACCAGCAATGCCAGAGGCAAGAGCGTATGTCGAATAAAGGGACGAATAGGCATGATTGATGATCCTGTCGTTATGATTATTAATCAGTAATATTGTATTACAATATAATAAAATAACAACAGCCATTGGCGTTAAAAAGGGTTAACAACAAGAAGAGAAAGCAGAAAGCAGAAAGCAGAAAGCAGAAAGCAGAAAGCAGAAAGCAGAAAG
>CAYUVQ010000097.1:0-11334 GCA_964448175.1 uncultured Cellvibrionaceae bacterium
CGCAGCCTCCGGCTGCCGGACGCTCGCAAGCTCGCGCCGCATAGCCAGGCGTTAGTGTGATTAAGTCATGAAGAAAACCGGATGGACCAATTTTCTAGCGTGCTGTTTGGTATTGTTTGCCCTGAGCGGTGTCGGAAATGCCCTCATTATGCTGAAAGATGAACAGCGGCAGGCTATGGCACTTGCTACGTTCGTTTTTGCATATGTCGTCTGTGCAGCTACGGCCGCATACTCGCTGTTTTCCGCAGCAAATTGGGCCCAGAAGGCTGTCGGCGTTTGGGCAATAGCTCTGGTTCTTTTGATCGTACCTATGCAGTTCTGGGTTACTGGTACGTCGGTATTGAATGTTTCTATTACTGCGACAATAGTGAGCTTTTTACTGCTCAAAATTTACAACTATATTGGGCGTTGTGCCAATACACACTAACCATACGCAGCACTACGCCGCCTGCAGCGGCGGGACGCTCGTAAACTCGCGCCCATGTGTGGAGCGTTAAGCAAATATATGAAGCTAAATATAAATTTAATTTTGGCACTGTGTACCGCGCTAACAAGGCGCTCAAATCGCAGGCTACGCCTGCTGGGATGCCGAAAGACGGCGCTCTATTCTTATTCCACCAGCCAAAGCAGAATATCTTTGGGGTATCAGAGAAGATTCGCAGCACTAGCCCAAAAGAACGGCAGTCGCGTCTATCTTTGGACAAAACATACTTCGATGCAAAGCCACAAACTAGAAATTGAAAATGGCGTAGGCGTAGTCACGGGAGACATTCACGGCGCCAAAACCATTTTGCGTTAACAGGCCATACCGATTCGCACATTTCATGTGCCGGATGTTCACAAGCTCGCGCCGTTAGGCTCTGTGTTAGGTAAAGGAAATTATGTGCTAATTCTAAAATTAGCTGTCGTACCACTATTCATAGCTGCGGTAACGCTCGCCGGGCGCCGTTGGGGTGGCGGCGTTGCTGGGCTTCTCGGCGGCCTCCCAGTTGTCGCTGGTCCGATTGTGATTTTTATTGCTTTGGAGAACGGCGATGAGTTTGGTGCGCTCGCTGCTTCCGCAGCGATTTCTGCTATTGCGGGTTTATTGGTTTTCGGAGTGGCTTACTGCTGGGCAAGTATTCGATGGCAGTGGCCAGTCGCACTTGCCTGTGGAGCTTGCGCTTGGTTCATTACAGCAAGCTGCCTTGCGTTATTGCCCGCTTCGCCAGAACTTGCGCTAATTATTGCGGCCTCCTCGCTTGCAATTACGCCTTACGCCCTCCCGCCGGGCGGGCCAGCTATAAACACGGTCAATAGTCTTACTGATCTTCCATACCGGATGCTCACAGGAGCGATTCTTACAGTTGTTGTTACCGGCGCAGCAGCCGCCTTAGGAGAGGTCTGGAGTGGGTTGCTCGCTGCTTTTCCGATTATTGGTCTTGTTCTGGCAGTGTTCACACACAAAACGCTGGGACCAGCCCAGGTCGCGCATATGTATAGAGGCATGATTAAGGGGCTTTATTCATTTGCCACTTTTTTCTTTGTACTGGCCGTTCTCTGGCCGCGAGTTGAGTTTTGGAGCACCTGTGCCATAGCTATTGCTGCAGGAACTGCAGTGCAGGCAGTGATACAAGGTTATCTGCCGCCAAAAATTCTGAACTCAAAACACTGAGTCGCTAGTGTCTGGGTGCAACTACCAAATAATGGTGCTAGCAATGGTTCCTTTATTGCTTCTGCCAATGATACTGAGCGACTAAAAAGGTGATGAAGGATTCTGGTGGCGCGATTGAGACGAAGGGTAAAGAGAGGTTCTTACTCCTATTTATTCAAGAGGGAGCATCACTATGAGTCTTGTTGAAATATTCGGTCTGTTTGCAGCAATGGTAGCTTTAGCGCTAGTGCCCAGTATAAGCGTCGCCTTGGTTGTCGCACGCTCCTCCTCCGCTGGTTTTTTGATTGGGAGTGCTGTTGCGGCAGGTATTGTAGCGGGTGATCTTGTCTTTGTGTTTTTAGCTGTTATGGGAATGGCTGCCTTGGCAGAAACTGTAGGCAGCTTTTTCTTGATCCTGAGATATTTGGCAGGTGCGTATCTGATCTGGTTTGGTATGAGCCTAATGAGATCGAAAGCTTCATGGTCGCTGCGTAATTCTGATCGATCGGCATCAACACTATCAGCAAGCTTTTTCTCTGGGTTGCTTCTCACTCTTAGTGACGTAAAAGCTATATTTTTCTATGCAAGCTTGTTCCCCGCTTTTGTTGATTTAACCGCTATCATGGCTTCGGATATAGTGATGATTGCGGTGATAACGATTGTGACAGTTGGTGGCATCAAATTAGGCTATGCCTATTTCGCAGGATTTATTGCGTCATTCTCTATTAACTATAGAGCAGAAAGAGCGACTAAGGTTGCAGCTGGTGGCTTTATGATTGGTGCAGGCTCATATTTAATAGCGAAGGCTTAACAATCGCTTCGCAGGGATATTTTCCGCCGCTTTGCGGTTGCAAGCCGTCGCTTGCACCGGGCGTTGGAAGTACAAGTTCCCCAGAGAAAGTAGACGCCACTAATCTAATTAGCTGATGGATGGTGTGTGGTGATTAATAAAACGATTAGGAGAAAAAAATGGCAAAAAAAACAAAAAGAGAAATTCAGCTTGAAAAAACTGCAAAAAAAATGGCTAACAAGCACGCTAATGGAAAGAGAGCATTGTTGGCATTGAATGCGGGAAGGATGAGTGCTTCATGTATTGTCGGAGGGGTTACTACGAAATCATTTAGTGGTGACACGATGCAGTACTATCAGGAAGTCGCCGGTGAGTTAGCGGGAGAGTTGCCCTGGAATGGTCTCACTCCCGTGCTTCAAAGAAGGTTTGATGCTTGTGCGGAAGCGGCTCTTTGGCTGTATCTAAAATCCCGCAATAAGAATCCGAAACACTTTGCTATTACTGCATATAACGAAAAAGGCCATGTGGCGGCACCTTGCGCAAATTGTGCGTTATGGGTTGAGAAGGCTTTTGGGTCGGTGATAAAAACTACAGCTCGTTATGAAGGACGGGTAAAGCAAAGACCCCCGAGGTTTGTTTGACAAAAGTAGCGAGGTTATTACCTCGCTTAAAATTAACTGTGAACTTAAGCTGTAGGCAGGAGATGTAAGGAGCCCCATGAGCGCGAGATGTCCAATCGCGACCTCGGTTTAACGAAGCTCAATCACAAACTCTTCTTTGGGCACGCGTACTTTTTTCATCGGCGCCAGCCAGTCCCGCTCTTTATCCGAATATCCCACATACATCAACGACACGCTGTGCAGGCCTTGTTTGTGCAAGCCCAATACTTCATCGATAAGAGCATTATCGAAACCTTCTGCGGGTGTCGCGTCGATGCGGAGTTCGGCTGCCTGTGCTAAAGCCAGGCCCAGGGCAATGTAAGACTGGCGCGCTGTATGGGCAAAATTTTCTTCAGCCGGTTGGCTTGTATAAATCTCTTTGATCTTATCCGTGTAGCTGCTGAAGCGACCGCGCGGTAGTTCGCGCTCATCGGTAATTTGATCATAAACGCGATCTATTCGCTCGGCTGTGTAACGATCCCAGGCGGCAAATACTAAAACATGAGAGCACTCCCGCATACATTCCGGATTAAACGATCCGGGCACCATTTTCTCGCGCAACTCGTTGTTCTCAACCAAGACAATACGAAACGGCTGAAGCCCCGAGGACGTTGGAGCAAGGCGCGCGGCTTCTATTATTTTGTCGATGTCTTCCTTGCTGACTTTTTTTGTTGGATCGTATGCCTTCGTAGCGTGGCGCCATTGTAAATCATCCAGTAAAGCCATAACAAAATACCTCTGAGAACGTGAAGGGAAATGCGTATTAATGGTTATATCTATGCCATATAACTACAGCAGTTGCTGTTAACGTATGATTGATGTAGACGCGTTAAGCATAGAAGCAGCGAACAAATAATTGGGTCAGATATAGATTTATCAATCGTATCATTGAAGGGCAGCCATAAATTTTTCACGCGGTTCGTCGGTATATTAAGCTGCGTTAGCTGAGTGGGTGCGCAAGGTTAGATAGAAAAGAAGGTTGATAATTCCGTTCGATCTTGTGGTTTCTTTTCTGCTCTGCAGTCGGCGAATTCTGAATGCGCTGGATTAATCTTATGGCAACATATTAATGCGTATTGATAAGTTTTGTAAATATTTGCGTAGGTCTTGAGTCACACCTTCTTATTTCCATAAGAAGATACGTCCAAAATAAATTGTTATTCTTTTAACTATTGTTTCGAGCTATATTTTTTAAAGTTAGTAATAACTTTGGCTTTTTTAAAAAGAATAATCCGAATCTATGAATTAAATTCGCATCCATCCTCTCTCGTTTATTAAATTCTAGAAAAAATATACGCCTATAGCCCGCGTTAATGCTGGCGTTGAGCAGATGTGGCCGACGCATTTTTGGCTAATAATTCAAAATGTGTAATATTTGTGCTATTATGTTTATCTCACGACAACGATCGTGCTTCGTTTTTCCGCATGCTTTTACCTCGCAGTACAGCGATTTAATTGCCACTGAAGTTGCGTAGCCGCTTATAGAGCGAGCTTTCTTGCATTATTTAATTTAAAAGCGTCGGCTCGTTAAGCCGGTTGTTTTGTTGTGCCCTTTCGATTTTTTTGGTTTGTGTCACTTGGTTACAGCAGGCTTTGTGATGTGTGTTGGCTAAATATATTGAAAGAAAAATCAGGTTACGAGAAACGATATGACAATACGATTCATCATGTCTTATGCACACGTCAACCGGTCATCTCTGAGGGTGCTGCGCGTGTGGAGACCGCGTGATGATCCGGAATAGATATTCCAGTTATTGCTATATCTTTCTGTTGCTGAACATCTTCTATAAAAAATACTGCAACAACTTCTGCAAACAAAAATCTACTGCGAAAAAGCTACATACGTTGATGTGGCTGCTTCTGATAGAAATGAAATTATTTACGTTCCGGAGGTATCCCAGTGAAGGACGCCAGTCTTCATCAATTTTCCATACCCACAGTGCTTTTGTTGCTGCTCGCATTTTATGGCGGCACATATTTAATGACATTGATGATTAAAAAGAAAAAAGAAGATACGGATGCATTTATGGTATCCAACAGGTCGGTTGATTTCGGTATGGGTGCAGCTAGTATGACGGCAACCTGGATCTGGGCTGCCTCGTTTTATGCCGCTGCGACCTCGGGATACACTTACGGAATCTCTGGCCCTCTGCATTACGGCTTCTGGGGCGCCTTGATGATTTTGTTTATCTATCCTTTTGGTAGACGCTTTCGCAAACTGGCACCCAATGCCCACACGCTGGGCGAGTTGATTCACGCCCGCCATGGTTCATCGAGCCAGCTTATTCTCGCGGGTTCAAACGTGCTTGGCAGCATCATTAGCCTGATGGTTAACTTTACCGCGGCAGGCGCACTTGTTTCCGTTCTTTCCCCGTTACCTTTTCAGGCGGGTGTGGTGATTGCGGGTGTGGGAGTCTTGAGCTATACCTTGTGGTCAGGATTTCGTGCATCGGTTCTTACTGACTTTGCTCAGCTTGTGGCCATGATGGCGATTGCGATTTTAATTATCCCTGCAATTTTATTTGCCATGGGAGGCCCGGAAGTATTAATTGCTAACTTCGATAAAATTACTCCCGAGCAGGCCAATCTTTTTTCAATGGATGCGCTTTTGAATCAAGGTGCGCCTTTCTTTGCCGCGGTTCTTGCGTACTCAATAGGTAACCAGACTATTTCACAGCGTCTGTTTGCAGTGCGCGAAGATCACATCAAGCCTACCTTCATCACCGCCACGCTGGGTTACGGCGCTATTGTTATCGGGCTGGGCATGATCGGGCTGATGGCGCTGCTGATTGGTGTTGAACCATTGAACGGCAACATGAACAACCTCATCCCGCAGATGGTGTCACTGTATCTTCCTGCGGGATTCATCATGTTGTTTTTTATTCTGGTGATCGGTTCACTGTCGTCGACGGCAGATGCCGATCTCTGCGCGCTATCGGCAATCGCGATGGCAGATATCTACGGTAAAAATATCGCCAAGAACAAACCCGACCCACGCAAGATGTTGTTGGTTGGGCGTCTGACAATGGTCGCGGCTACAGCCATCGGAGTGGTGCTGGCCAGCTTGTCGCTCGACATTCTCGTGATGCTGGTATTTGTGGGTGCGCTGTGGGGGGCAATTGTGTTTCCCGTTATTGCGAGCTGCTTCTGGGATCGCGTTACGGATAAAGCGTTTACCTGGGCGGTGATCGCGGGCCTGCTGATGTTTTGTGTCGTGCGTTTTTCACTGTTACCGATGACAGGTGTCGTAGGCATTGTTTACGAACTGTTTGCTTCCGTTGGTGGCGGAGTGGTAATCGGATTGATGGCGTTCGGCTTCTTTGGCCGCTACGCGGGTCTGAGTGCGGGGGTGTTAGTAACACTGGTGTTGAGTTATTACAGTGTGGGTGCGCTGCGCGACTATACCGTATTGATGGCATCACTCACGGCCTATGGCGTTAGTACATTAGTGTGTATTGGGCTTAGCCTCATGAGCGATAGTCGCTTTGATTTTGCACTGATTAGAAAGCGTGTCGGCGACTACGACACCACTGAAAACACCTCAACTCACAATTCAGAAACCGTTCAAGTAATGCCCAATAATGGGAAAGCAATGTTGGAGAGTCAATAATGGAAACCTTCTTTTTAGCTTCTTATATTTTAGTGTGGCCTGTTATCGCATCAGCGGTGTTAGGCGTAATCGTATTTGCAACCTTACGGGATTTTCGTTGCGCACGCCGCGAAGGCCGCGATGTAGTCTAAGATTGGTTGACGGTTGTGGTGCATTTACTACTGCACCACAACATTTCGTTAAAAATTTTATATTTGTTGAGCGTTATCTATAGGTTCTTGTTGTGCTGATTGTTACTTTTTTGGTAAGCGCCTAACCAACAGCATCTTTACAATTGATTGGCAATAGCATCTCAATCTGTTCAAGACTTTTCGCCAGAGGCAACTCCGTAAAAATCTTTCGCAAATACGCATAAGGCTCAAGCCCATTGGCTTTGGCCGTTTTTATCACACTATATAAATTTGCACTGGCAAGCGCACCTTTAGGACTGGCACTAAAAAGCCAGTTCTTGCGGCCAATCACAAATGGGCGGATTACATTTTCCGCCGCATTATTATCAATCGGATACTCGCCCGACTCCAGATACCGAATCAGCTTTGGCCACTGCTCGTTTAGATAATGTAACGCCTTACTGATCAGGGATTGCGGCGGCGAGTTCGGTAAACTTTTCTCCATCCATAGATGGATCTTATTGATGGTGGGTAATGGTTGTGTCTGTCGGGTTTGATATTTTTCTTCGCTACTTTTATCCGGAATCATGCGCTCAACGGTATAAAGCTGTTGGATATAGGCAATCGCCTGGTCTGCTTTACCCGCTTTTCCCTTCGTCTGATTTTTTGCGCGTCGATAAATTTTCGCCCGTGCATGGACCCAGCAGGCCAGATGTGTAATCTGGTTTTTTTGACAAACTGCTTGATAGGCTGCGTAACCATCAGTCATCAGCGCACCATTAAATTGACGTAGTAATTCGGATGCCGCTTTACCACTGCGGGTGGGCTCATACCGATACAACACCGCCGCGCACTGTGGCTGCACGCTACGCAGTACCCACATAAAGCTTTGGGTTTGGGCCGTACGTCCGGTTTCATTGAGCACTTGCACGCGCGTTTCATCTGCATGTAGTAAGGTTTGTTCCAGCACACGTTCGTGCAGTAAATTGATGAGTGGCTGAACTAACTGACCACACTTCACCATCCAGTTAGCAAGCGTGGTGCGATCCATGTTAACGCCGATGCGCTTGAAGATATCGATTTGACGATGCAGCGGCAAAGCATCGATATATTTTTGTGTGGCAATGTGCGCAAGTAAGCCGGGAGAGGCAATACTTTTCTCGATAGGTTGCGCGGGCTTTTTGGCTGTGACAACGTGCTTGTCGCAGCAGGGGCAGGCGTATTTCAAGCGCTTGTGGTGCAATACCTGAATTTTAGCCGGGATGATATCCAGCTGTTCGTGGGATTCAAAGCCTATTTGTTTTAAGGCAGTACCGTCATGCGGACAGGTCTTTTGCTCATCGGGCCAATCATCGACATTCTCGACGCGTGGCAGATTGGCAGGAATGGACATGCGTTTTTTCTTGCGTTTGTGTTCAGCCACCGTAATGTTGCCATCAACAAACGCATCAGCCTGCTCCGGCTCCGCTGTTGCCTCTGCTTCGGTAAACACTATTCATCATGCGCCTATTTTACCAATCGGCGCATGACTGTAAAAGTGGGCTTTGTTTTTTTAAGCAACTGATTGAAAAAAGTGTGGGCGATGAGGTTGAAGTTTAGCAATGTCCAAACCGCGCAACAGCCAATCAAATTGCTCGGCGGTAAGTGAGAGGAGGTTATCACCTTGGCGTGGCCATTTGAATTTGTGTTTCTCGAGTCGCTTATACCAAAGACAGAAGCCGGTTTTATCCCAGTAGAGAATTTTGATTTTATCGCGCGAGCGAATTCCAAATACAAACAGCGCTGGCGAAAACACATCCAGCTCCATTGACTCGACGACGCGCGTGCTCAAGCCGTTGATGGATGGCGAAAATCAACAGGGTCGCGATGCACGTAAATAGGCACTTCGTCCCAGTGAATCACGATAAAGCCTTAACCAGCTCAGCAAGCCAGGCAGCAGCCGGTGCGCGCTTAAACTGGATGGTGCAGTGGCCATGGTTGAGGGTAAGCACCTCGCTATCAGCCTTATCGTTTTCACGAACGAATTTTACGAACGGTACAAATGTGGGCTCTGGTGGTGGCTGACGCAATTGTTGTTTTCGCAGGCTGAAGTATTTATCGTTCAGGTCATGTTGTTTGCAAAACTCAGTTGCCAATAAGCCGCTAGTCGTTTGCGCCTGTATCAGTGCCTGCCATTGTTCTTTGGTGCTTCGCATGAAGGTGCCTCCCGTTGGATTAAATGGAGGCACAGATTAATTGGCGGTACAGGTTGTGGGCAGGATGTGGTTGGTAAGGAGCTTACCTTTTTTGCCCCGTCACAATGTTTTAGCTAATTCATTCGTTAAGCTCATACGTTTATCAGTATCTGCTTTTATAACCGACGATAGGTATGGTTCTCTTCCCCGCTAGCGGTCTCTTTAGCAGAAACGCGTCGCTCTTGCTTGGGAAGGCTGTCTCTCATAGAATCGCCCTTCACCAATCCCTCTCGAATAGTTTGTACATCAAAAGGATTTTTTATGAAAACCTCTCCAACTGGTTGGAAAGTATCTGGTGCTAGTGGTCTAACAGCGAAAGCTGGAACACCTGTTGCAAATATTGAAGTCGGTGTTAGTTATATTAAGCTCCCTATCGAGAAAAATGGACTCCATCGAAAGTTTATTCTTCGGGGAGCAGGTATGGGCATCGGGGCAGGGGTATCTATATCCACTCCTGTAGTATCGGTATCTGGCAGCTTGGATCAGTTTCCTTCGGCAGGTATTGGAGAAATCATAAAAGGCGCAGCCCCTGTAAGAAGGAATTATGAGTTTGAGGATTTCTTTGGTGAAGCATTCATATTCAGTCTTGGGGCTGGCAAGCAGCTAAGTGGGCAACTATCCGGAATTATATGGCTGAATGAACCCATAGAACGTTGCCTTCTTGAACTCAGTTGTAGTCGAACAGAGTTGCGAGAAATAGGAAAGAATGCTCTTCTTTCTGCTTTAGGAGCTGCCAATCCAGTTGGAGCGGTGGCACAAAAAGCATACTCGTTGCTTAAAAAATCTAAAGCTCTGGGCAGCTTTGCAGGCATTAATCTTGAGTCCCAGCTCATCGGTGCTGGCGTCGACATATTCAGTTACAGGCTTGCAGCATGAGAAAGCGATATTTGATTAGTCTTCTGCTGACATTGCTAGGCTGTGAGCAGCAAGCGGATGAATCAGTTACCTTGCGCTGGAAATTATCAGAAGGGGAACAGCTTCGCTATTCGGTTTCTATCTCCGAAATTCCACTGGACTCACAATTGGCTGTTCATAGTTTCGATGTGTTGAATAGCAATGAGCTTCGCGAACAAATCAAACATCGCTTGGCCAGTATTACTTTGCCAGAGGCGGCCTTTGAGGCTCAACTGACACGACATGTAGGCCAGATTCAAGCTCTAGTAGTGGGCATTGCTCCCGATTATGCCGGGCCACCTGCCGATGAAGATGAGGCTTTCCGCCGGCGCATGATAGAAGGTCGCTCTGGTTATGTGGAACTCTTGGGGCATTTTTCGAAGGAGGGGCAATTACAGGATTTTTTTGTTCGGCAAAAACAGCGTAACCTCCTTAATCTGCTCTTTTCTATGCCCCGTGTCTCAGTTGTCCCCAATACTCCATGGGAACTGGATGTGACGCTCACAGAGATAGGTCCTGGTTTCTACTTTCAGAATGCAGAGCGAGTGAGGAATGCATATCTTGAAGAGGTGGATGAGGTCAATGGCGAAAGAGTTGCGCATATTTTATATATTGTCGGCGAGCGAGTGGATGGATATTTTAAACAGCATGTGGATGATGACGAAGTGCCCATCGAATCGAGAATATCACATATCGCATACGGTGAATTTCTTATCGATAGAGGCCGTTGGGCTCACTTTACTATGGTGGCCTATTTCTCGGGCAACGGTCTTTCTCACAATGAAACCATGACTATTTACGCTATGCGTCCAAGGGGGGATGCATCGTAATGGTGATGAAATTTTACTCCTGCTGTCGGGCGAAGTGATCTTTTATTTAAAGAGGTTAACGGCCAGGTAGCATTCATCTGACGAAGCAAGGTCAGCATCTTGTGGTACCGAAAGGAGAGTGGCACGCGGCGAAGCCAATATAAAAAGCAATTTGCTGCTCGTCACTTTTTGTCAGGATGCTCAGCATAGATCCACAGAGTAAATTTGAAGCGCACAAAGCCGCGGAGCACCATGAAAGCCCTCGAATTCAAGATCCCTCCACTTATCCTGCTCATTGTCTTTGCAGCGATAATGTGGTCTCTCACCTTTATCTTCCCTGCCTTAAGCGTCCCGTTTCCTTTCTCAGAAATGGTAGCCGGTAGCTTCTTTTTATTGGGAGCGTTCGTTGCATTATCAGGGGTTGCGGCCTTCCAAAAAGCTAACACGACGGTTGATCCACGCTTCCCTGAAAAATCTTCCTGCCTGGTAACGGGTGGCGTTTACCGGATAAGCAGAAATCCTATGTATCTGGGCTTTCTACTTATGTTGTGTGGCTGGTCAATTTTGCTGATGAACTTTCTCGCGTTTCTGTTGT
>CAYUVQ010000098.1:0-11237 GCA_964448175.1 uncultured Cellvibrionaceae bacterium
GTTATACTTCAATCACAGCAGTCTTTCTTCCTATGGTAATTCCGCCATGTCCGAGTCCATCAAATCTGATCAAAACAAGGTCGTGCAATTGAATCCTGAACGCAACGCGGCGCCTCATGTGGCGTTAACGCGTCTGCCAGCGCCCATGCATTCACTGCGTGATAAAGCGCGGCAGCAGTTACAGGTGATGTTGCGTGAGCTGTTTGATCGGGCTGATGATGCGCTATTCGAGCTGGCTGATAAAGCTACCAACAACCACGAACAAAATCTCTATTTTGATTCCATGCGCGAGGTGCGCATTCGTCGTCGCGCGATTGAGGCGGCTTTTTTTCGCAGTATTGATATTGGTTTTGCCCAGCTGCTCGACCCCTGCGCGTATCGCGATCAAACCCGCACCGAAGAAAAAGAGATTTCCCTCGACGAGCTGTCATTGGTAAAGAATGATGAGCTGGAGGAGCTGGTTGCGACTGAGGGAATGATCAATAAAGCCAACGATCAGTTTGCCGAATCCATTCAACATCTGACCATGCGCATCGATCACCTGGTGCCGGTTAAGGTGTATCAAAAAAATAATCCCTTGGGGGTTGATGTCATTTGTAATGCTTTTACCGATGCGACCAAGTCGGCCCGTATCGACGTGAAAGCGAAGCTGGTGTTGTTCAAGCTGTTCGATAATCTGGTGATGGTCAAACTGGGCGGATTGTTCCAGGCGCTTAATCAGCAGCTGATCGAGGCGAATATCCTGCCGTCGCTGAAGCAGGGCACCAGGATTAAAAAGACAACGGCCGCACCGGCAAGTCCTTATGGTGCCGGTGCCAGTTCACAGAACGCGGCGGGTCAGGGCAGTTCTGCGGGTTCAGCGGGATATGATGAACAAACCAATGAAGTGCTGCACACGCTGCGCGATTTACTTGGTTCCCGTAATGCGCCGGCGCGTCCGTCGGGCGAAGAGCTGGCGAGCCAGGAGTTGATTAGTATTTTGTCTCAGGCGCAGCATCGCAGTATGTCCGGTGGTGCTGGCCATTCCCATGCCGCACCGGTCAACGTGCGCGAAATGCTTAAGGATCTGCTGAAAACTCAGGAGCAAAAACCGCAGAATATCAATCAGGTTGATGATGACGTTATCAATCTGGTCAGCATGATGTTCGAGTTTATCTTGGATGATCGCAACCTGGCCGCGCCCATGAAGGTATTGTTGGGGCGGCTGCAGATTCCAATGATCAAGGTCGCTATTGCTGATAAATCGTTTTTTAGCAAGGGTGGTCATCCGGCGCGCCGGCTGCTGAATGAGCTGGCAACGGCTGCGCTCGGCTGGCAGGAAAGTCCCGAAGAAAATCAGCGTAAAGATAATCTGTTCAGCAAGATCGAAGAGGTGGTGCAAACCGTGTTGTCGGATTTTGAAGCCGACATGTCTATTTTCAACGTCTTGCTGAATGACTTCCGCGCGTATCTGGATAAGGAAAAGCGCCGTGCGCAGATCCTGGAGCAGCGCACGATTGATGCGGAAGATGGTAAAGCCAGATCTGAGCGTGCCCGCGCGGATGTCGACACCGCGCTTAATGCAGTCATCGGGCGGCAGAATTTACCCGCCGCGGCGCTGAAGTTATTGCGTGATGCCTGGGCGAATGTGATGTTCATTACGTGCTTGAAGCACGGCATCGAGAGCGAAGAGTGGCAAGGCAGAATCAATACGGCGCAGCAGCTGGTATGGAGCCTGTGCGCGCCCATGGACAAGGAGAACCGGCAGCGCCTGCTGAAACTGGTTCCCGTGCTGTTGCAACAACTGCGGCAGGGTCTGGAAAGCATCTCCTACAACCCTTTCGATGCTACTCATCTGTTTAAGCAGCTGGAAGGGCTTCATTTGGCCCGGCTGCGCGGTGACGCTGCGCCAGTTGCCGTCCCGACGCCGAAAGCTCCGCAGGCGATGCCTGTGGCAGATACTTCTGCTAAGCCCGCCGCCACGTCAGTGAACAAGGGGGCGGCCAACCAACTCGTCGAGCCCGCAGCAACTACACCCGCACCAGTGGCTGTAGAAGACGCGCGTGCTGAACAGGTTACAGGTGGAGTTGAGGTTGCTTCGGGGGCCGGCTCGCAAACAAAAGCGCCTCAGGTTGAAGCGACTGTGGTCAACGTCGCTGAGGCTAAAGCCACCGAAGTTGATCCCGCTTCGGCTACAGGGTCTGGACCTGCGGACGCTGCGATTGATGGCGCTGTGGGCAACGACTCGGGCCGCAAGGAAAGAGTCGCTGAGGGTGAAGCGTCAGAGCCTCAAACACGCGGCAGTTCTGTAGTTGACGCATCTCTACCGGCAGCAGATGCGCCCCGTAGGGAGGCGGCCAAAGCTGAGGTTGCAAGCCCTACCGTGGCGGAATCGGTTAACGCTGCTCAACCTTTTGTGGTGATGTCTCAGGATACTGAAGAACAATTGCCAGAGGGCGATCAACATTTGTCTCTGGTCGCCAATGTTACTCAAGGCAGCTGGTTTGAGATGGCCGGTGACGGCGGCCAAAAATTCCGTTGCCGGCTTGCCGCGATTATTCGTCCCACGGGTAAATACATCTTCGTCAACCGTTCTGGTATGAAGGTGGCGGAAGAGACCCGCAACAGCCTTGCGCTGGCGATGAAATCCGGTCGCTTGCGGGTACTGGATGATGGCATGTTGTTTGATCGCGCGCTGGAAGCGGTGATTGGTAATCTTCGTCAGGGCCGTCCCACCAACTAATCTTTTTCGGTTTCCCGAAACGTCTGTCGTTTCGGGGAGGTCCGCCCGCAGTCGGTAGCCTCTTTATAATCCTCCCATGTATCATGTCGCCTCCTTGAAGCAACGGCAGGCGGAGTTTCCTTTGACACACACGATCCTTAATGGCTGGTTGCAAGGCGTGCGGCATTGCCCTTCGTCTAATTTCAACCAGCGTCCGGCCGGTGTTGCTGTCAGTCTGCTGGTGATTCACAACATCAGCTTGCCCCCGGGCGAGTTCGGCAATGGGTATGTGGAAGCATTTTTTTCCAACCAGTTGAATCCGGAGTTGCACCCTTATTTCGCGACCATTGCTGATCTTCAGGTTTCTGCACATCTATTTATCGCTCGTACCGGCTCGATCACCCAGTTTGTTCCTTTCAGCGAGCGGGCCTGGCACGCCGGGGCGTCCAGCTTTGAGGGTGTGGTTAACTGCAACGATTACAGCATCGGGATTGAGTTGGAAGGCATGGATGATATTGCATACACTGATGAACAATATCTCGCCCTGGCGGCGGTCACACGCTGTTTACTGGAGGCATATCCGGCCCTGAATTGCGACCGTATTACCGGTCATGAGCATATCGCGCCGGGGCGCAAGACAGATCCGGGGCCTGCGTTCGACTGGGCGCGCTATCACCAACTACTGGCGACGAGCACTTTATGATCTTTCTGAGTTTGATAGTGGTTTTGCTGCTGGTGCAGTGGTGGGGTTCCGGTGCACCGCTGCAATACGATGCATGGTTTATCCGGTGGTCGGACACGCTCAAATCGGTTCGTTTTATCGGCGGCTCTCCGGTCTTTCACTTCACCCTGACGCTGTTGATCCCCGCGTTAATCTTGGCGTTGCTGGTTTATGGCATCACCACGCTGTTATCTGCCAATTGGCTGTTTTTTATTTATGTACCGGCGCTGCTCTACAGCCTCGGGCGCGGCAATTTTTCTGCTGAAGTAAAAGCCTACATTGCTGCCAGTGAGCGGGGCGATAATGTCGTTGCGAGTAAATTAAGTGATGAATTACGCGGGGGTGCCATGGTCGACGAGATTTCTGCGGAGGTGGCAGACTGGTCCGCGCTGCATCGTGAAACCTTGCGAGTAATCAGTTACCGCGGCTTCGAGCGCATGTTTGCGGTTTTATTCTGGTTCTTCATCTTCGGCGCCGTAGGCGCATTGGTGTATCGGCTCAGCGTTATTTATCGCGAGCGTGAAACTGTTGCGACGGCCAGGGGTCGTTTAGCTGCGCGCTGGTTATGGCTGGTGGAATGGCCGGCGGTACGGGTGATGGGATTGACTTGGGCATTGGTGGGGAATTTTGAAACCTGTTATCGCTGCTGGCAGGCTCGTTTGCTGGATGTAAAACATTCATCCACCATCTTGCTTAATCACAACTTGCGTGGTGCGCTCGGTGTGGGCGATCCGGATATGGGTGGATGCGATACCGCTGACAATGAGCCTGTCATCAGGCCTGATGAACCGGTTTATTCTTTATCGCTGATTAAAAGCAGCTTGCCGCTGTTTTCGCGCTCACTGTTGTTGTGGGTCTGCGTTATTGCGCTGATAACCTTGATGTTGTAATCAGGCAGAACTATCTATCATTAAATAATTTATTTGTTAAACGTTTGAGGTTTTTATGCCGTCTTTTGACATTGTTTCTGAAGTTGATAAACACGCACTGACCAATGCCGTTGATCAGGCCAGCCGGTTGATTACCAATCGTTACGATTTTAAAGGAGTGGATGCCAGCTTCGAGCGCAAAGAATATGAAGTGACGATCACCGCTGATGTAGAATTCCAGCTCGATCAAATGCTGGACGTGCTGAAAGGCGCGTTGCACAAAAATCAGATTGATATCGCATGCCTGGAGATAAAAGACGTAAAAACATCCGGCAAGCAGGTGAAACAGGAAATTGTTGTGCGTACGGGCCTTGATCAGGAATTAAGTAAAAAAATAATCAAGATGATCAAAGATACCAAGATGAAAGTGCAGGCACAGATCCAGGGTGATCAGGTGCGTGTGACGGGGAAAAAGCGTGACGACCTGCAGGAATGTATTGCCATGCTGCGCGGTGCCGAGATTGAGATGCCCTTGCAGTATACGAATTTCCGCGATTAATTTTCTCAGTGAAAGCCGGTTGGTTTAACCCCCAATATTGATTGGATTAGACGCGCAGCCTCGCAATCTGAAAAGCGTATATGAATGTAGCTTTAGAAAACAGTACGCTGTTTAACAGTCTGATTTTCGAAATATGCACGCTCGCAAGGCAGCACCAACAACGTAGGTCGGGTTAGCGCAGCGTAACCCGACGAGCAGACGAATGTTGTGCTTTGAAGCAACGCTTTGTTAAGCCTGACTTTCAAATTGCATGCTTGCGAACTCCGTGGATTCTACTTTTTTGCGCGTAACTGTGTCGGATTACGCTGCGCTAATCCGACCTACTTGAGATTCTTTATGTTTAATCGTGTGGATGGCAATGTTCAAACCTGGCGTCAGGCGCTGAATTCCTACCGCGATATTCGTCTGCTGTACATTTTTCTGCTGGGGTGTTCTTCAGGCTTTCCCTGGGTGCTGGTCGGATCGAGCATGAGCGGCTGGCTGAATGATTCAGGTCTCTCTCGTGCCGCTATCGGTTTTTTCGGTTCGGTTACGATTGTTTATGCCATAAACTTTTTATGGGCGCCGTTGCTGGACCGCATCAAGTTGCCGCTTGTTTGCCAGCGCCTCGGACAGCGGCGCGGCTGGATCATGTTGATGCAGGGTATGATGTTGTGTGCAACGGTTGGAATCGCCTTCACCAATCCCGCCCATAGTTTATTATGGACATCCTTGCTCGCCTTAGCGTTGACAACGTTTTCTGCAACGCAGGATGTTGCTATTGATGCATACCGCATCGACATTATTGGTGATGATAAAGAGCGTTTGCCACCGGCCTCCGCAATGAGCGTAATAGGTTGGTGGACCGGTTATTCATTACCGGGGTTTATCGCCTTCAATTATGCAAACACTATTGGCTGGTCCCAAGTGTACCTGGTTATGGGGGCAATAATGGGGCTGATGATGATCTTTACCTGGATCGTCAAAGAGCCGCAAACCCAGCGCGAAGCGCTACAGAAATTAGCCGAAGAAAAGTATCTCCACGGGTTTTCGCACAGTGGCTGGTGGCAGAAAGTGGTAGCTCGCATCTCGGTGACGGTCATCGAACCTTTCGCTGAATTTTTTCGACGCAATGGCTGGCAACTGGCCTGCATGATTCTGGTATTCGTATTTTTCTTTAAAATTGGCGAAGCATTTCTTGGGCGCATGTCGATTCAGTTTTATCGTGAAGTTGGCTTTTCCAATGAACAGATCGCTGAATATTCCAAGATGGTGGGCTGGATTGCGACCATTGTCTTCACTCTGATCGGCAGCGCCATCAATATCCGCTACGGTATTGTGCGCGGGTTGTTTATCGGCGGCGTTGCCATGGCATCGAGCAACCTGATGTTCGCTTGGATTGCCATTACCGGCCCCAGCGAAACGCTGTTTATGGCCACCGTCCTTGTTGACAATTTCACCGCTGCGTTTTCATCCGTTGCGTTTGTATCATTTATCAGCTGGTTAAGTGGCCGCGCGTTTTCGGCTTCGCAGTATGCTTTGCTGGCTTCGCTGGGCAGTCTCGGACGAACCTCGCTATCCTCATTCAGCGGTCAGATGGTGGATAGCCTCAATGGCAATTGGGCGTTGTTTTTTGTCATTACTGCGGTAATGGTGATTCCGGCGCTATTGTTATTGGTTGCGATCAGCAGGATTTTTAAACGCCGTGAAGCTGCTTTATCGGAAGGAAATGGATCAACTGTTCCATCCGAACCGCATTAAATTGATTTTCCCGTTATGGATTTCTACTCCTTCTGCTGTCAAACGACGGATCTGTTCCTGATAACCCGGTGAATCCGGCGGCAGGGAAAGTTTGCCTTGGGCATTGATAACCCGGTGCCACGCCAGCCGCGTGCCTGTAGGTAAATCACGTAAAACGTTGCCGGCCAAGCGCGCGGCGCCTGGTAAACCCGCCAGCCGCGCCAGCTGACCGTAGGTGATTACCTTGCCGCGCGGGATTTGTTTAAGCGCAAGAAAAATCGCTTCTTTGTTGGTGATGGCTGGATGCATAAGCTAACTCTGGGGGAATTAAAGCAGGTCGATGGCATCAATTACGTTAATTAACACTATTTACGTTGCGCCCATCGGCGCCGGCTATTGTAATCCTCCACAAACAAAATATTGAGATGTAAAGGTGAGAGAGTGAAGTTCTTTTGGTTATTCCTGACATTTATCGTGATTAGTGTGCAGGCTCATGCAGGTTACCTGGAGCTGATCAATGGTGATCGCGCAGAAGGTGAATTTGTTCGCCTGGAAGGCGACAGCGTGATATGGAAATCGACCAACTTCGGTGAGCTCAATATCAAAAAAAATAAAGTAAAAAATATTGTCAGTTCCAAACCATTCAAAATCAGCGGCAATGATACGCCCTGTATTCTGGAAGATATGGAAGGTGAAAACCTGGTGTATTACTGCGGGCTGCGCTCGCGCATGGTGCGCACACCGCTGTTGTCGGTGAAGGTAATGACACCATACGAAACTTTTGTGGAAGGAGAATATATTCATCACGGGCGCATCAATTTGTGGGGTGCTTATTCGCGCGGTAACGAGGTGCGGGACGAGTGGAATGTTCAGGCTGAGGTTACCCTGCGACGCAGTGAATTTCGGCACACATTGAGTGGTGAGTATGCCCGCGCATCCTGGTGGTATTCGGAGCCGCCTAGAAAATGGAATATCAACTACGGCCTCGACTGGTTCTTCCGCGAGCGGTGGTTCTGGTCGAACAACGTTGCTCTGGGTGTAGAAGAGTCCCGGGGCATCGACAGTTTTTACACGCTCGGTACGGGCGCGGGTTATCAATTCTGGGAAAACAGTAAAACTGCTTTGTCGTTACGTTCCGGGCTTGCTTATTACAACGAAGAGTATATGGATTCCTATGTATTCGATCCGGATTATGAAGTCGATGACAAATATGCGGTGTGGCGGGTAGCGACGGATTTCCGTTATGCCTTACCGCTGGGGGTGTCGTTTTTTCATAACAACGAACTCCTGCAGTCCCTTGACGATGACAGCAACTTTTACCTGAAAACCACCACCGGCTTAAGCGCCATGATTCTGAGTAAGGTCTACTCGGAACTCAAAGTCGACTACAACGTCGATAATCAACCCCAGCCGGGCAGAGAAGAACGTGATACGCGGATGTCCGTAGGTGTGAGTTACAAGTGGTGATATGTCATCATGGCGGGCCAATAGAACAACTGGAGTAATTGATGCGATTTTTTTTAATTCTGCTGCTTCTCCTGCCGGTGATCGAAATCTGGCTGCTTATTGTCATCGGCGATGAGATCGGCGCGCTTCCTACCATTGCCTGGCTGATTTTGGCAGCGATCATCGGCATCAATCTGATCCGGTACCTGGGCGTGGCCACCATGTTCAGTATCAATCAGCAGTTGCGCCGGGGTGAAGTACCAGCTCAGGCGGTGGTCGGAGGCATGATGATGGGTGTTGCCGGTGTGTTATTGGTCATCCCGGGTTTTGTCAGCGACTTTATCGCCGTGTTATTGCTGATTCCGCCGCTTCGCAGAGGGTTGCTAAATCGATGGCTGCGCAATGTGCGTGTTAAATCGGCTCATTTTCAAGGTAATGTGTATGACGCCGAAGCAGAAGCGCCGCCGCCGCGCGAGTCGGACAAGATTGGTCGTACGTTGGAAGGTGAGTATCGGCGGGATGATAAGAAATAACCCGCTGAAAAGCTTATTCAACCGTTAGTGAAACCAGGCAAATTGGGGCTTGCCTGATCATCTGGCAGTTTGTGAATTCAGCGGGCGATCTTCGCAGTTAACGATGATTACGCCGTTAACGATGAGGTAGAAGGCTCATCCCTGAGCCTCGGCATTTAACGATAAACCCTTACATAATCCACATACATCCGCTGCGGGAAGCGGCTAGTGCCGTCCGGGCTGCCTGGCCAGGTGCCGCCCACCGCGACGTTCAGCAAGATCCAGAAGGGCTGATCAAACACCCACGGACCGCGAGCGGTGACTTGTGCGCGGGTGACGCTATAGAACTGATTGCCGTCCACAAACCAGCGAATACCATTCGCATCCCACTCCATTGCGTACACGTGATAGTTCGCATCAGCTGACTGATTGAGGTTATAGGTGCCCATGAACGGCGTGTTGCCGGAATAGCCGGGACCATGGATCGCGCCGTGGGTCAGGGTCGGTTCAAAACCCACGTGTTCCATAATGTCGATCTCGCCGCTGTGTGGCCACTCCACTTGCCCGAGGCTGTTACCCATCATCCAGAATGCAGGCCATATACCCTGGGTTTGCGGCAGTTTAATCCGCGCTTCCACACGACCGTACTGGAAGGACTGCTTGTTGCGGGTAATCATGCGGCTGGAGGTGTATTGGCAGTAGCCGTACCAACAGTTGTAATTAGCCGGGTTGTTCTGCCGTGCTTCAATCACCATCACATTACTGCCCGCTGCGGCGTCGTATTGGATAAAGGAGTTCTGGCCGTTGGTGTAATACTGCAGTTCGTTATTACCCCAGCCGCCACCGCCAGTTTCAAAGGTCCAGTTGGCCGCGTTGATGCTGTCAAATTCGTCCGCCCAGACCAGATTGTTGCTGGAGGCTTCCCGCACCACGATGGACGTCAGCACATCGTTGAACCCTTCATTGTCCAGGCAGCCGTCATCAGCGGTGACGGTGATGGAGGAGCCAGTGAAGTTGTCGTTCATGTACAGCACAGCTTCGTAACCGGGAGCGACTTGAATCGACGACACGCGATCGTTGATCATGCCGCGCGCCTGCAGTGCGGCGAGGTTGAATGAACCCACATCCAGTCCGACCGACCAGCCGGTGAAGGGGCAGTGCTCCCACAGAGTGACTTTGCCCGTGGCAGCGTTGGCCGGCACCACTTCAATCCAGTTGAAGTTCCAGTCACCGGTTTGTGCAAATACACCAAGGCTGTAAGTGCCGGCATTGATGTTGACGGTGCGGCTTACGGTGGTCCAGTTTTGCCAGCCGCCAGTGTTGGGTATGGAGAAATTACCCAGCAGGACAGAACCTCCGTTCAGATCCACTGATGCGGTGCCACCGACCATGCTCGCTACGCGCATCCGAATGGTGTAGCTGCCGGTGGAGGGAATGAGCAGATTATTGTAGGCGAGCCATTCACCCGCAACGATCCAGCCAACGTTAAAGCCGCCACCGCTGTCGGTGGTGGGCTCAATGTCTACTGCATCATTGCGAAAAGCCCCACCGGTGTTGCCCGGCGTTGTATCGTAAAACGCATTGTAATTTTCTGCTTGAAAAACTACCGCATGGGTACTGATGGAAAGGCACGCAAAAAATGCGAACCCGAGGACCGAGATAGACCGATTGAAATGTCTACGTAGTAGGCACATTGTTTTTATCCTTTGTTGTAGTGGAAAACCTTGTATAGCGACAAAGTTCTTTACGCATTATTTTTAGAATCATCACCGTCCCTCGCCATCAAAAGCTTGCTGGTTCAGGAAGAAAACAACCTCTGGCAGACGGTAATTAATAACAGAAAGGTTCCAAGGCAGCGCTAAAGAACCGGAAAAAAAGCGCGTGCGAACATCAATTGCAATTAAGCAAGCCTCACGATGATTGGATAAAAAAATATGTTTAGCAACACTGTGGAGTTCCCACTTTAAAGTGGAAAGCGAGAGCGATGATTCTCGGATCGCACATAAAGTGACAAAAAGAATGCGGGTGATTTTTATTAGCCGTTTTAGCCGCATAAACCTGAATTCGCGTTACAAGATCATGCGTTCGATGTTGTGAAGAGTAACTTTTATGGCGAGGACGTTACGGTAATTCACATGATGATAGGTTGCTCAATGTTAAAAGAATCCGTCATTGTGTTTTACATTTACCGAGGGTGCGGGGTCTGATTGCCACTATTTTCAGTTCATCAAACGCAAAGTGGGACACGGATTGACGAACAGGACGTGGCTCCCTCCTGATAAAACCGCGGTGGATGAGCAGCCATTAATGATTTTTGTGTCATCAACTTCAGCCGGGCGGGAAAGCTGGCCCCCTTTATTCTTTTGGTTGTTTTTTCGCCAGTTTGGCTGTGGGTTTTACGAAAAAGCGCGCTGACCACACTTTATTTGTTCACACGCAGTTGAAATTCGTTCGCTGGACCCCACTTCTGGGGACACTGCTTTACCACTGCCTGATCGACTTTAGTCGTAAGTTAATCAGGCAGTTCAAGTGGCAGGTTTTCAGCTTCGTTTCACTGGGGGAAGCCCCCTTGAAAAAGCTGACACTGTCGCTATATAGGCAATCACTCGGGAGAATCCCGGCTAATTCCATGTTTAACTGCTTGTTGGAGAAATGAGCTCATGAAAATTCGTCCTTTACATGACCGTGTTGTGGTTCGCCGCAAAGAAGA
>CAYUVQ010000099.1:0-6747 GCA_964448175.1 uncultured Cellvibrionaceae bacterium
AAGCCCTTGGTGAAAGCCTCCGCACAGCATGCAATCTCCACGCTCGGGCTGGATGCGATTTTGTACCTGCTGGGTTTCCGTGACAGGGATAAGTTGTTGTGATGGAAGATTGTTGTGGAGGAAGATTGTTGCGAGGGAAGATTGTTGCGACGTGAGCGGCGGTTGATCTGATGCGTTCCTGGGATTGTCGGATTACGCTTCGCTAATCCGACCTACGTGATTACCACCCGTGGCCTTCCGCCCGATCCGTAGGTCGGATTAGCGCCGCGTAATCCGACATTCCCCATCAATCCACAGCCAACTGCATAACCCGCAACCCGTAGGTCGGATTAGCGAAGCGTAATCCGACACCCCTGCCCCAACTCACGTCTCCATATTGAAGTCGTAGCTCATGTTCTGCGTTGGCTCTTCAGATAATGCCCCTGAATATATGCCTGCCTCAGCCCGTAGATCGGATTAGCCCAAGCGTAATCCGACACCCCTGCCCAACTCACGTCTCCATATTGAAGTCGTAGCTCATATTCTGCGTAGGTTCTTGCAGATAATGCCCCTGAATATAATGCGCGCCGGCCTGCCATAAGGTCGAGAGTACGCTGGCATTTTCCACGAAGGGCACGATGGTGATTTTACTTTCACCATGCAGCTGCTCGATAAGGTGAATCAAGGTCTCCGGGCTTTCCTTATTGTTCTGGATATCCATCGTAAACGAGCCATCGATCTTGATGATGTTCGCAGCCACATGCTTGAGGGTGTTGAACGGATTGAGTGAACAGCCAAAGTTGCTGATCGACATCATCGTCTTCAATTTTTGCAGGCCTTCAGCAAATGCCTTGGCGGCGTTCAGGTGATTGGTTACATCCACTTCATTGACCTGGAATACAATCGCATCGCTGGACAGTTTCGCGGCTTTGAAAGCGACACCCAGCCAGGGCACCAACGATTCATCACACAACGATTCCTTGCTCAGATTCAAAATCAATTTGGTTTTGTTGCCCTTGGCGCGATGCTGGGACAGCATCTTGATCGACTCCAGGATGACCCAGCGATCAATCTTGATACTGGCCCCGATCGACGACGCGGTTTCAATAAACCGGCTGGGAGAGATTTCCTCGTTGTTATCGCTGAGCATCCGCAGATAGACTTCGTAATACTCTTCTTCTGAGCCGCGCAGGCTGATAATCGGCTGGAACAATAAACGGAACCGATCATTGTCCAGCGCATGCTGTAAATCTGCCGCAATATTTTTCTGATCCCGCTCATCCGCTGACAGCTCCGGCTCAAACAGCTGCGCATTATTGCCATTCGCACTGCGCACTTTTTCCATCGCGTTGATCGCCTGCTCAATGACCTTGTTGGCATTGGTCGTATTGTCGTTGATCAGGGATACGCCGATGCTGGCGGTGAGCTGCAGGGTTTTGTTGTCGATATCGATGATGTGATCTTCGATCGCTTTGCATAATTGCTTGGCGCGATTGACGGCAGCATCGGCGCGGATATTGGGCACAAGCACTGTAAATGCGGTATCGCCGAAGCGGGCGACGATATCGGTGGTGTTATTTTTTTCGCGCAGTAATGAAGCCAGGTCACTCAGCGCCATATCCGCAGCGGCCACACCGAGAGTCGATTGGGCGCGCTCAATAAAATTATCGATGTCGATATACAACAGGCTCAAGTTGTCTTTTTCGGTGATGTTATCGATGGTTTTTTCAAGGTGGTCGATCATGTACTGGCGGTTGTAAAGGCCGGTTACCACATCCTGCCATTTGATCTGCTTGATCTGGGCTTCCAGTACGTCGTTATTCACATCCACGCGATTCGCGCGTGCCAGGAATTGTATGCAAGGTTCCTCATCGTAAGTAACGTGGGACACTTCCAGGGTAATGGGGGTGGCGGTGCCATCCTGCTTCAAGCCGCGAAAAGCAAGTTTGGTGGATTCTGCATCCAGCCCCTTGAAGGTGAAGTCCTTGAGGAAGGTTTTGAGGGTGTCCTGATCTTTGTCGTCGACCATATCCATGATGGGCATACAGTCGATGTCATCTTTGTCAGCGTAGCCGAACAGCTCTGCAAAGGATTGGTTGGCGTAGAGATACAGACCGTCCTGAACATAGGCGATAGCGTCGCGGGAGCTGTCGAGGAGCTGCTGACTGCGTCGTTCGGCTTCACGGAAGCGGCGGTCAGCCAGGCGCTTGGCTTGCCGCTCCTCGCGGTTTTTCATCTCGCGCTGCATGACCATTAACAGGTGCTGGTCATCGTCGAGTCGTACCACATCGGCAGCGCCCAGCTTCATGCCTTCTACTACCGCCAGGATTTCATCGTCGTTCTGCAGGATAACCGGCACGTCTTTGCTGAGGCGGCGGATATGTTTGATAGCGGTTTGCGGGGTGACATTCGTCGTCTGATCGTGGGCGATCAGCAAGTCCCAGGTCTGCTCCTCAAGCAGCTTGACGAGGGCTTCCTCGCTCTCGACATGCTGGGCGCGGCTGGGGCGGCCGGCGTTGTGCAGCATACTGATCAGACGTTCCGCTTCTGCGCGCGAGTTATTCAGGATCAGGAGGCGGATTGTGTCATTTGCATTCATAAGGCATTACTGCGCTCTTTGTCTGTGCCATTCGGCCACTTGATGCGACTTCTTCCGATGTCGGTAAAGTCTTGCAAGCAGGAGTTTTTTTATCTTCTCAGCGTCCCGGCCAGCTGCGTATATTACCCAAATAGTCTATTGCCTCAATGCAAGGTGTTGAATTGTGCGACATGACTATAACATTTCGATTGCTAGGTGGTGTTTTCGCAGGCAATCAGTGCTTTTGCCATACAGAGTCAAAGTCATCTGTGGTCTCGCCGGCATTCGGTTTGGTGACCGCCAGTTCGCGATAGGTAAATTGACTGAATGCACCGGTCGCAAAGACCCGCCGGGTCAACTGTGCCGAAACCTCCCGGTGCTCCTCAGCCGCCGCTGATGGCGGCTGAAACAGGCGAACTTTGCTGTATTCGCGGAACGACACCGAGTTGGTCAGCAACGTGGCTGGCTGGTTGATCGCCTTCAAGGCCGGCAGTTGCAGCGCGCGCAGGTATTCGGAGAAGCCGCCGGTTTTGTGCACGATAGCCACGCCGAGCGGAAGGGCCTGAGGGGCCAGCATCTGAATGCCCAGCTGCGTCGCGCCTTTGGTCTGCTGCACCCAGCGCACCACACCCACGCTCCACTTCCGGCGGCCCTGATCACGAATACCCAGAAGTTCACCAGCCTTAACCTGAGTGGGAATTTCTTCCTGCCATTCGAGGCAATAGCCACCGGGGCTGACATCCACAATCGGTACGTTAAAAGTGGGGTGTGAGCCCTGGTAATCCTGCTGTTGCTGCTTCCGAATCGTCGTTTCAATATTCAGTGTAGGCAAATGTTTCCCCGCCAGCGTGGTGCCGGCCACATCAAATGCGTTGCCCCAGGGGTCATCCTGACCTGCCGTGGTGGGTTTGAGCTGGATGCCGCGCTTCTGAAAAATGGCTTCAGCATTTGCATCCTGCTGGACATTGGTCGTCTGGTTTAAAAACAGATTGAAGGGCATTTTGCCGCTGATATGGAAATGGAGGTTGGTCAGGCCCACGGTCACTTCGACCTGGCCGCTGGTCTCCCGCCGCTCAAAGCTGCGCAGGGCGAGGATGCTCCACGCCTGCAGCAAATGTTCGGTGAGCGCCGCAGACAGATTCAGATCATTGCGCAGGTTACTGCCTTCACTGCCCGCGCTTTGTCGGGCTTGCTCCTGCAGGGCTTGCGCCAGCTGGCTGGTGTTGAGCTCGCGGATCTCTCCGGTCGGGTTATCGGGCAGGCGTGACTTGTATTGCGGGGGGCGGTTGCCCGAGAACTGGATTGCAAACAGATTATCTTTTTGCGCCGGATTGTAAGGGAGCAGTTTTGCCAGCGAACCCAGTGTTTCCAGCGCGTTATAAGTTGCCAGCACCTCGTCCTGGCGCATCTGGTTGGGCTTGGCGCAAGCCAGCAACATCAGGCGCAGGTAAGCCTGCCGGATGGTTTGAATGTGCTGATGGTGCGGTAACTGATCCTCAACAGGAACTTCCGTCAGCGCGAGGGTTTCCGCTACTTCGTATAGGGTATGAAGCTCCGTCCACAATTGGCCGGAGATTGGAATGTAGAGCTGATAACTGCGCAGTAACAGCAGTCCTAACCCGGTGATTGCGCGATGAATAGCCAGCGCTTGCGCGGCCGCAAGCTCGTCCCGTTTACCGTCCAGACACAAATCACGTACCGCGACGAGGTAAGCATTGCTCATATGCTTCTGCAAAGCCTGGGCAACCGTTGCCGTCTTGCGCGCGGCTTCGGGCAGGATCAGGGGCTGGTTGAGAAAGTGCTGGGACAGGCCGAGGATACATTGCTGCACTGCCGGGCGCAGTGCCTCAAGGAGGCTCAAGCGCGTCTTGCTGTCGGTTTTTAACCGACCCACTTCCGGCACTGCCTTATACAGGAGTGCACTGACATGATTAATGCGCGTCAGGGGCAATACCTGCACCCAGTCTATTACCTGTTGCTCTTTGCTGCCGGCACAAAAGGTCAAGCCCGGCAGGTCCTGAGAGGGCAGGTTAAGGCGTTCAAGCAGTGTTGGAAGTCGAGCGTCAATCATTCATTTGCAGCCATGGCAATCGGGTTGTGGAGTATCGCAAAACAGACAGTGTTTTTAATCAAATTTGTGATGAATTTTGTGTCATGGGTTGAGTGCCGCTGGCGTTTAACCGGTTCGCGCGCTGCCGGCGAGGATGAATTGATAAACATGCTACATGTGAATATAGCTGAAATCTGTGTGCCTACCATCACAGGCTATTTCATCAAAGCCAGTGCTTTGATCTGGGCATATACCGCTTGGCCTTCGGTCAAGCCGAGCTGGCTGCAGGACAGATGGGAAATCCGGGCTAACAGCCGTTGCCCTGCAACCGTCAGATGCACCAGATTCTGCCCGCGCTCGCCCTGTTGAATCTGCGTCACGCGGGCGGGCAGGATGTTGAGGATGCTGGTGCGCTGGGGATAATCCAGACACAGACTCACGTCCCGAGCATACACACGCATACGCACGGGCCGCTGGTGGGGCGCGTGCCGCTGCGGCAAGTAAAAACTGGTATCACCCACGGCAACCGAGGTCAGTTGATAGTCAACATTAAACCCGCTGACCTCTCCCTCCAGTAATACAAACGCATCGTCCCGTTGAGCCAATAGCGGATGTTCGCTCAGCAGCTCGGTGACCGACCCCTGACCGACAATCTGGCCGTTATCCATCAGTAACAGGTGGTCGGCCAGTTGGACAATTTCATCCAGCGCGTGGCTGACGTAAATCATCGGAATCGCCAGATACTGCTGTAACCGTTCGAGGTAAGGGACTATCTCCTGCTTACGCTGTTGATCCAGAGCGGCAAGCGGTTCGTCCATCAGCAGCAGCGCCGGACCGGCGAGTAATGCCCGCGCGAGTGCGACACGCTGACGCTCACCACCAGACAAGTGGACAGTGCTGCGGGTCAGCAGCGGCCCAAGGTCAAGCAGCTGCACGAGCTCATCAAAGCTGGCTGCGGATGACGGGTTGCGCCTGGCTCCGTAAACCAGATTTTTTTGCACCGACAAGTGATCAAACAAACTCGCTTCCTGAAAAACATAACCGACTTTGCGGCGGTGCGTCGGCAACCGCCCGCCAGCGGAAAACCAGGTGTTGCCGTTCACTTGAATAAGGGAATCTGCGGTGGAGAGGGCATCATCTTCCAGCCCGGCAACCGCCCGTAACAAGCTCGTTTTACCGCACCCGGATGGCCCGAAGACGGCGGTGATACCACGGCCGGGAAGGGTGACATCAACCTGCAGATGAAAGGACGGACGCGGCAGGTTAAGGCGGACCAGTATCTTGTCCGAAGTCATCGCGCCCTCACTACATCAAAGCGCCGGTTCAAGGCGAAGACACCAATCAGCAGCACCAGTGACAGCAATAACAGACACGCCGACAATCCGTGCGCCTGCGTATATTCCAGCGCTTCCACGTGATCATAAATAGCCATGGAAGCCAGCTGCGTTTTGCCAGGGATGTTGCCGCCGATCATTAGCACCACGCCAAATTCTCCCAGAGTATGAGCAAAACCGAGCACGGCAGCGGTGATGTAGCCGCGTCGTGCGAGGGGTAAAACTACCGAAAAAAAAGTATCCAGTGGTGTTGCCCCGAGCGTAGCCGCCACCTCCAGCGGGCGCGAGCCAATATGGGTAAAAGCGTGTTGCAGGGGTTGCACCACAAAAGGCAGTGAATAAATTACCGAGCCCACCACCAGACCCGCAAAAGTGAAGCTCAACGCAGGCAGACCGAGTGTATTCAACGTGCCGCCGATAACGCCGCCGGGGCTCAAGGTAATCAGCAGATAAAATCCTAAAACGGTCGGCGGCAACACCAGCGGTAATGCGACCAGCGCTTCTACCAAAAATTTGAACCGCCAGCGCGTCCGCGCCAGCCACCACGCCAGCGGTGTCCCGATCAGCAACAGGATAATGGTTGTTACCCCGGCAAGCTCCAGCGTCAACCACAGGGCTGCCATATCTGAAGAAGAAAACATAGAATCCTTATTTAAATTAGGTATGGCTTGTTGGACCATTTACTGCTTACTGTTTGGTCGTCCGTGTCAGGTATCTATCGCGAATAGCTAGCAGGTCAGGTAATTGCGAGATTGATGTCGGATTACGCTTTGGCTAATCCGACCTACATCGCTTCATCGCTTCAT
>CAYUVQ010000099.1:6847-11172 GCA_964448175.1 uncultured Cellvibrionaceae bacterium
GGCATTGGGCATCGGGTATTAGGTATTGTGCGTTGCTCGTAGGTCGAATTAGCCGAAGGCGTAATCCGACTTTATATTACGCCGACCTGCATTATGCGTTATCCATCGCTCGGACTCACAGGCGGCATGCCTCGCGCTGCTAACTCCTCCGGCACCATGCTTATCGGTAGGTCGGATTAGCCTAAGCGTAATCCGACATTAACTCTTTAAAACAAAAATCCACCGCGACATTTACCACCTGTTTAACTCACGGTTCTATTCATAACCATGCGCACGAATAATATTTCTGCCACGTTCGCTGCGCACAAAATCCATAAATTCCTGCGCGGCGTTTTTCTCGCTGAGTAAAACGGCTTGTTGTTCGATGGGTTGGTATAACTGCGGCGGCACTATCCAATGGGAGCCAGCAGCCCAATGGGAGCCGGCAGCCCAGTGGGAGCCAGCAGCGCGCGGATCGGATTCGGACTCGGAAGATTCGCTCGCGGAATCCGCCACATTCGCAGCGGTAACTGCGTTCGATTTATTCGTGTCAATCAGCTGCGCCAGCGCTACAAAACCTAACTCGGCGGCGCCTGTGTAAATAAATTGATAGGTCTGGCTGATATTTTCCCCGCGCACGATTTTTTCCTGCAGTTGAGGCGCGACTCCCAAAGCGTCCAGTGTTTGCTGCGCTGCCTGCCCATAGGGTGCGAGGCGCGGGTTGGCCAAGGCAATATGCGCAAAATCACCGCGTTGCAAAACCTTGCCTTCATTATCAACAAGATCCGCCTGCGCACTCCACAACACCAGCTGCCCGCGTGCATAGGTAAAGCGGGAGCCGCGCTTGATCCGGCCCGCCTTTTCCAGGCGTAGCGGCGCGTTGTCGTCTGCTGCGAAGAACGCATCGAACGGCGCGCCGTGCATAATCTGCGCGTAATGCGCGCCGGTCGAGCCAAAAGACATCTGCACGCGATGCTCGCTGTGCTGTTCAAATTCTTTCGCCAGTTGTTTTGCTGCACGAGAAAAATTTGCCGCCACCGCAAGTGTGATTTCTTCAGCATGACTGACTGGCAACCAAAGTATCAGCAAGGCGCACAGGCTTTTGTGAAAAGGGAACGGCATAACCTAATCCTGATCGCGTGGTGAATAAATTATGGTAAGGCCCCACAGTGTAGTCATAAACCACCGGCAACGCAGCGTGGATGAATAATGATCACGCGAGCTATAGCGCGAGGCTCCGTGCGAACCTGTGCTTGTGCAGCGCGACCCGGTAAACTTTGCTGCTCATTTCTCTGTCACAGGTGCCGCCGTGGAGTTCTCCGCCGAAATACTGCTGATGTTGTTTTTTGTGGCCATTTGCGCCGGCTTTCTCGACACCCTTGCCGGCGGCGGCGGTTTAATCACCATTCCTGCGCTGGTGCTGGCCGGTGCGCCGCCGTTGGCGGCATTAGGAACAAATAAACTCCAGGCATGCGTGGGGGTGGCAACGTCCAGTTTATTGTTGTTCAGGCGCGGCAAACTGGACTGGCTTACGCTGCGCGGCTTAATGCTCACCGCCTTTGTCGGCTCGGCTATTGGCACCATCATTATTCAGTTTGTGGATCCGAGGGTGTTAGGGTTTGTTATTCCCGCTGTCTTGATCATTATCGCGCTGTACTTCATCTCTTCGCCATTTCTCAAGCTGGAGACAGATAAGCCGCGGCTCAGCGACGCCGTTTATAAAAACACGGTCATTCCCGTTATTGGAGCGTACGACGGCATGTTTGGGCCGGGGACCGGCTCCTTCTTTGCGTTAGCTGGCGTCAGCGTGCGCGGGCTGGAGATAATCAAAGCCACGGCGATGGCCAAGCCGCTGAACTTCTCAACGAATCTTGCTTCGCTGCTGGTATTTCTTATCGCTGGAAAAGTGTTATGGACGGCCGGGCTGATCATGATGATGGGGCAGATGCTGGGGGCCTGGGCGGGAGCGCACTATCTTTTTAAGGTTAATCCCATCGTGTTGCGAATTGTCATTGTCACCGTGTGTTTGCTGATGCTGGGTCGTTATCTTTATCAACAATTGGCGTTTGGATAATACGGCATCCTGTGCAGCTGCACGCAGATTTGCACTTGTTTGGTTCACGCCGCGTTTATTTTTATGCGCAGTGATGGTTCATCCGGACGAATTCTGCCTGATGTCGTGCATTAAATTTGCGCATGGACAACGCTGTTTGGATCGTTAACGATTTGCCCCATTCTCTTTTCCTGCTCAATTCCCGGCTTCAAAAATAATTAAATATTTAAAACACAATCAAGTGGTTAGCGGGTTTTCCGGCTGATCACCTTGCCTCTTGCCGCGCCATCCTTTTCTGATTTTTCCCTCTCTGGCATAAGCCTTGCTCCGCATCATTTAACACTCAGATTTTTAATCTCTTGTTTGAATGATTTGCTTATGTCTGATTCGGTTGTGACATCGACGAATACGGTAGCCAGTGTGTGCCCTTATTGCGGGGTGGGCTGCGGCATCCTGTTGGAAAGCGATGGCAAAAAAATCCTTAAGGTCACTGGGGACAAAAACCATCCCTCCAACTTTGGCCGGCTGTGTACCAAAGGTTCCACCAGTGCCTTGGCACTACGCGATTCTGGTCGGATGGAGTCGGCGTTCCTGCGCAATGAGCGCGGGCGAGATCCGGTGCAGATTGGTATGGACGAAGCCATCAGCGCCAGCGCCAAACGCCTGCGGCAGATTATCGATCAGCATGGGCCGGATGCGGTGGCGTTATACGTATCGGGGCAGATGTCCACGGAAGCTCAATACCTCGCGAATAAACTCGCGAAAGGATTTATCGGCACTAACAACATCGAGTCCAATTCGCGGCTGTGTATGGCCAGTGCCGGGACCGGCTACAAACAATCGCTCGGAGCGGATGCTCCGCCAGGTTCTTATCAGGATTTTGATCGCGCGGATTTGTTTTTTGTGATCGGCGCTAACATGGCAGACTGCCATCCCATTTTATTTCTGCGCATGATGGAGCGCGTCAAGCAAGGCGCGAAGCTGATCGTGGTGGACCCACGCCGCAACGGCACAGCTGACAAGGCTGATTTATTTTTACAGATCAAGCCCGGTACGGATCTCGCGCTGCTCAATGGTTTACTGCACCTGCTGCACAAAGACGGTCACACCGATGCGGATTTTATTGCTGCCTTTACCGAAGGCTGGGAGGCGATGCCGGAATTCCTGGCTGACTATACGCCCGAACGGGTAGCCGGGATCACCGGCATTCCCGCCGCCGATATCATCAAAACTGCGCAGTGGATTGGCACTGCGCCGGAATTTATGACCTGCTGGACCATGGGCCTTAATCAGAGCACCCACGGCACCTGGCATACCAACGCCATCTGCAACCTGCATCTCGCCACCGGCAAGATCTGCCGCCCCGGCAGCGGCCCGTTTTCGCTCACCGGCCAGCCCAACGCGATGGGCGGACGGGAGATGGGTTATATGGGGCCGGGACTGCCGGGCCAGCGCAATTTGTTGTCAGAGGCTGATCGTGCGTTTGTTGAAGACTTATGGCAGATCCCGCGCAATAGCCTGCCCATTGTGCTGGGTAAAGGCACCATTGATCTATTTGAGCGCATGGCCGCCGGCGCTGTAAAAGCCTGCTGGATTATTTGTACCAATCCCGTTGCCAGCGTGCCCAACCGCCAGACCGTCATTGACGGCCTTACTCGTGCGGAACTGGTGATTACCCAGGATGCGTTTCTCGATACGGAAACCAATCGTTACGCGGACATACTTCTACCCGGCGCACTCTGGGCGGAAGCTGAGGGCGTGATGATTAACTCTGAACGCAATCTCACCCTCACGCAAAAAGCCATCGACCCGCCGGGCGCGGCTTTGCCGGATTGGCAAATCATCGCGCGCATTGCCTGCGAGATGGGTTATGAGCACGCGTTTACGTACGCCTCGGCCGAAGAAATTTTTGAAGAAATTAAACGCGCTGCCAATCCGCAGACCGGTTACGACTTGCGCGGGGCCAGTTATGCACGCTTACGCGAAGCGCCGCTGCAATGGCCCTGCCCGCCGGAGCGAGCAGAAACCCGCAATCCGATTCGTTATCTCAATGATGGCGTGAGCCAAACTTTGCGTGAAATAAACGGTGAGCGTCCGCGTCTGAATTTTGCGACGGCCACTGGCAAAGCGGTATTCTGGGCGCGCCCTGATCTGCCGCCTGCGGAGTTGCCTGATGAGGATTTCCCCTTTGTCTTGAACACCGGACGTTTGCAGCACCAATGGCACACACTTACAAAAACCGGCAAGATTTCAACGCTGAACAAACTGAATCCTGAACCTTTTGTGGAAATAC
>CAYUVQ010000100.1:0-11132 GCA_964448175.1 uncultured Cellvibrionaceae bacterium
ATTTACGATATTCAGGATGCAGTAGACGATGGCGCAACCGTGCCGATTTATTATGAATCACGTTTGGCTAAGCTGGATATCAAGCAAGCAGAAATTGAAGCGCTGAATGATGAAGTCGACGAAGTTATTGAAGACGAAGAGGATATTGGCGAGCGGGAAAAAACTAAATCCAAATGGGCCGCGTTAGAAAAATTAGTGGGAAGCTCACCGCGCATCGAGCAAATAGCCAAGGATTTGGTCGCGCACTTTGAATTGCGCACCAGCACTTTGCCGGGCAAGGCAATGATCGTCAGCATGAGCCGCGAAATTTGTGTAGATACCTACGATGCTATCGTGAACTTAAGACCGCAGTGGCACGACGAAGACCCGACCAAAGGCTCCATCAAAATTGTTATGACCGGCTCGTCTTCTGACAAAGCCAAACTACAACCGCACATCTACAACAAAGACACTAAAAAACTGTTTGAAAAACGGTTTAAAGATGTGAACGACCCGCTGCAATTGGTGATTGTACGCGATATGTGGCTTACGGGTTTTGATGCGCCCAACTGCCACACTATGTATATCGACAAACCCATGAAGGGCCACAACCTGATGCAGGCGATTGCACGGGTTAACCGTGTGTTCAAAGACAAACCCGGCGGCCTGATTGTGGATTACATTGGGATTGCCAATGAATTAAAAGCAGCGTTAAAAACCTACACCGGCTCACACGGCAAGGGCAAACCGGCGGTGGACAATCATGAAGCCTTTGCTGCACTGCTGGAACACATCGACAAGCTGCACGCCTTTATGCACGGCTGCGATTACGGCCATTATGAAACCCAGGCGCTGCAACTTTTACCCAAAGTGATGAACTACATTGTCAGCGTACCCAACCCTGCGAACGGCGAATTAAACGGTAAGCAGCGGTTTCTGGATATGATGGCAAATATTCGTGCGGCTTATTCGCTCTGCGCAACGCTTGATGAAGCCAAAGCTTACAATAAAGAAATTGCTTTTTTTGATGAGGTTCAACGCGCACTTAAAAAAGTGACCAGCGTCGATAAGCGGCGCAGCGACGAAGACAAAAACTCGGCGCTAAAACAGATTATTGATAACGCTATTATCGCCGAGGGCGTGGACGACATTTTTTCCTTAGTCGGCCTGGACAAGCCCAATATCGGTTTATTGTCGCCGGAGTTTTTGGAAGATGTTGCCAATCTAAAAGAAAAAAATCTGGCGGTGGAGTTGCTCGAACGGCTGTTGCGCGATGAAGTGAAAGCACGCATGAAAACCGATGTGGTATCAGAAAAGAAATATTCTGAGCGCATTCTTGAGAGCATGCGCAAATATCACAACCGCGCGATTGAAACCGCACAAGTGATCGAAGAGCTGATCAAGATGGCCAAAGATATGGCCTCTGATGCGGAGCTGGCGGAAAAATCTGGCTTAAGTGCTGATGAAATTGCGTTTTACCGCGCGCTGATTCAAAACGAATCTGCCGTGCGCGAACTAGGCGATAACAACCTGCGTGAGCTCGCCAAATACGTCACCGCACAACTGCGACAATCGACTACGGTGGATTGGCAGGTACGCGACAGCGTGCGCGCGAAGTTGCGAAACTTGGTGAGGCGTGCTTTAAGAAAATGGAAATATCCGCCCGACAAGGCGGAAGAGGCTATTAACCTGTGCATGAAACAAGCAGAAGCGTTAAGTGATAGCTGGGTCACATAAAAGGTTGGGTTGCATAGAAAGTCGAGCCGCATAATATGACCACCATTCGCACCACCAAGAGGCATTATCAAAAAGACACCGGTCGTGGTTACCCATGATCCCGAATCAAGAAATTATTTAGTGGGCGAAGTCACGGTGATTATGAATATCAACCTGATTTAGTCGACGGCTACCCGCAAGTTCGAAAGGTCAACTGGCTCGGCAATATTTCGCGCGATCAATTATCACAAAGGGTACGTAATTCCCTCGGTTCAACTCTTGATTTCGCTGATCAATAGACATTGAGGATGAATTATCAAGTTTTTCAAGCTCTTGGAAATATACACAAACCATATCGAAATCGTTAAGCTTTGCGTTGTCACTGCATCCATATAGCGCAACAGCAATTGAATGAGGTTTTTATGCTCTTCTACTACTTTAACTGGCTTATCCATAAAATTACTCCGTGATAACATTATCTTCAATCATTCGCTCCCTCAGGAACCTCACATCAAAAATTGATTTAAGTTACTTAAGGTGATACTGGGGAACTACTAATGGCACAATAGTTTGTCCCAACTGAAGCCGCCGGCCCATGATCCAAGTCACATATCGATCTGAAAGTCACTCCGGGCGGTGCTACCAAATAGAATTTCTCACTGTATAGACCAAAACTATATGAACAGCCTCCTTCCACTCGCCTTGGCTTTGATCTTGATCAACCATAAAAAAATCAAAGACGACCAGAACTACCGATTCTCGGTGCTATCCATTATCGGCATAACCTATTTCTTCATCCTCAGGTTTGTTGATTACTATTTTTCGATCTTTAATCATCAAGATCATTGGCACATTGTCGTTAGACTATCCGTGGTATTGATTACTGTTGGCATTTGCCTTAGTCCATGGCTGACTAAATCTACCGGCCTTAAAGCGGGTATCTTTATACTCCTTTTTATAGCCGCCATTGTGGCCACCTTAGGGTTGGAACGTCCTATTAAAGTTGCCATCACAGAAGCGGGCGGATATTTTGCTGAACCCCCACTGACGATCACCTCAAATTATTCCGGCGAATCTGCGCAATATTTTAATGAAGCGGGCGGGTATTCTTTACTAATCCCTGAACATTGGGAGCACAAAATACATGATTCAGGATTAGATTATTTTGTGATACTGAAGAACGGAATTGCTCTGGCGGAACTGCGCCCACAATGCTTTCATAAGACCGGTATTGTGGCAGCGGACGTTGTTAAAAATTTAACAAACATCACGTCGGCTGGAGACATACGGACAGAATCCCATTGCTTTAAAAAATCAAAGCACCATGTCTGCCTCGTAAAGAATATCTACGAAGCGTTTTCCAGCCCGCTGGAGCGTTGGCATTGGCTCGCGATGGACCCGGTAACTCAACAGAATATTGATATCGATATCCTGTTTTACCAGGATGATGTTGTCACAAAAGATGAAGTGTACTTTGTACTTTCGTCCTTAAAGATTAAGCCACCTTCGGAACCTGCTCCTGCATGCATAAGCCCCATGGACTGGTTTTAATTTTTCTGGACGGTATCAGCAACAAGGCACATCACATCTCCCCTGCCCATCGACAGCCACAAGGGCATGCTTCAACATCAGCGGTGAAAAACACAACCCGGTCGGCTATACTGCTTCGAACTTTCGCCGCCCCTGTATGTCATATTCGCCGCCTCTTCTACCCTGTTAAAGGACGACAAATGAAATACTTATTTCTTACCACTGTGCTGGTTGCTAACCTGACTGCATGTTCCACCAGCAGTATTCCTCAGCAGAGCGCCATGCCGAACAATCCGCTAAGTGCCGAGGATATCCAGGAAGAAGTCATTTTCCGCTCGAAGGAGCGGGAAGCCAGGAACATAAAAATCGCCCAGCCGGGTATTTATATTGATCCAGTCGTGGCGGTTACGTTGATCGTCGACGCTTTAATTGACGGTGACCTTAGCACTCTGTCACTGGATGGAAAGACTCCCGTTGAGGTATGGCTTGATGATCTCACTGACGATGATAAGTTTCTTCGTCGGCATCAGCGTCGGCATCAGCCTCAGTTATTTAATCAGCTATTTAATAAAGGCATGACAATACCTGAAACTTTCCATATGCCATAACTGCTCATCGAAGCTTTCGCCATCCAAGAACTAATAACCCGGACACCAGTAACAGGAATGGCGATGGGCCAGGAACATTGGCGTACTCAAAGGTCAGATCATCAATCACCGCTGAAGTGCGCATGTTATAAAAACCATTAATGACGATAGAAGATATTCCCTGTGAAGAGGCTAGCGTTATCAATTGGTTAGGGGTGTAGGGCGTATCATTGTGAGGGCCGCCCCACCCATCAGTTTGTTGCTCATCAACCAAACCGCCTACGCCATATGCCTTTAAGAAAATCACCTCTTCACGAACGGAGCTGACGAACATACTGACGAAAGTGGGTAGCTGTCCTACAAAACTGAGCTGTAAGGTATCGCTGCCTAATAAAAAGTTTGGCCCTGACACCACGTGATCATATTCCTCCCCGTATTCGCCCAGAAAGCCACCGTCGATAATAAGACCTAACGACTCGTATTCATTTGTCAAAGGGTGATCACAAAAGCAGGGAAATTCCGGGTCGCTCGGGATCAGCGTCAGGTCATCAAAGTTGATTACTACTGCATGTGTTGTACCTGACAAAAACGCTAATAGAAAAAGCGCGCTCCATCGGTTAAAGATTTTTTTTAACATGTTCATGCTAACCCCCTTTCCGATTATTTATACCTGGTGGCGTTGAATCCTTAGAATCAGTGCAAGCAATCCGATACCCAGCAGAACCAGGGGTGAAGGCCCTGGAACAGCATATTCGTAGGTCAGGTCATCGACGCTCAGTGAAACGCGGCTGCCCCAATAACTCCACATCGTTATGGATTGAATTCCTGGTGAATGATAAAAGCTGATGAAGTTCTTTTCTTGAAATGGGCGAGTCCGAGGCCCCGCCTCACCTGGCGTTTGCTGCAGTTCAACCCAGCCATCCGCGCCATGTGCTTCCAGATAACCCGCATCGCCATTCCCCGCTGTAACATACATGCTGACATATACAGGTAAAACATCGCCTACAAAAATCAGCGAAAGCCAGTTCCCTCCCAGCAAGTAATTGGGTGCAGATATTATCGATTCTGGATTTGAGTTCGCCCAACTTGCCAGAAAACCGCCCTCGATTAGCAAGCCCTGATCAAGATACTCATCCGTTAATGGATGATCAGCAAAAAAATCAAATACCGGGTGACTCGGCACATATTCCAGATCATCAAAATCAATAAAAACGGCGTGGGCGGGGAGCGCTAATAACAAGCCAAGCGGTAAATACAGAACCTGCTTTTTTACGAGCGAGATAAATCCTGAAAGAGTCATCATGTTAGCCCCCCTAATGTCCTGACTGAGAAGAAGTGCGCACCTACAATAGAATGGCCGGGAACTGGAATCCAGTGATCTTCTTCGCGTTTTAAGAAATGTTTATACTTAGGTTTGCCACATCACATAGCTAAAAATAATGACGCAGCGCGAATCATTATTTTGGTGCCGATGCAGTAATTCATATAGTGCATTTCTTCTACTAGACGTCACAAATCTGTCACCTTGGCATCATAAACTCCATGTTTATATCTATCCGCTGCGGCCAACAAACGCCGCGCATTAATGGTCTGCCTGCATCATGAGATACCCATCGGTTTTTTTACTATTGTGGTGCTTTACTATCTTGAGTTGCACCACTACGCCGGACAACCCGCAGCAAATTGAAGTATCAATCGCTTTTATGCCGGATATACACTTTCACGATATCTATGGCGAGTTTCCCGATCAGTCATTCCACGGATTACCTACTGAAACTCCACAAGGAAATCGTCGCGCAAGCATTCGCTCCATGCGCGCACAGTTAAATTCGACGCGGCTGTTTAATGAAAATTATTTTGCGCTGCTTGCGGCATTGGATGACGTTGTTACGCGCAAAATAAAGTATGTGGCGCTTCCCGGTGACTTCAGTGATGACGGTCAACCATTACACATTCGCGGTCTGCAAAAGGTGCTTGATTTTTACCATCACAACTACGGATTGGAATTTTTTTTAGCGCCGGGAAACCATGATCCTGTGCGTCCTTTTTCTCGGCCCGCAGGGAAGCCGGATTACCTCGGCAAAGCCGGCAAAGAGCAACCCGTATTCAGTCACAATCACCCTGCTTGCCTGAATATAAACATCAAGCCCGACGCTCATCCGGTTATTTGTACCGATGAGGTTATGGAATGGGGCTATGAGCCCATTATGGAGGCGTTGGGCAATCATGGCTTTTATCCCAAGGACAATTATCGTTATTTTGAAACACCCTACAGCACTTATGCTTACGAAGATTATGACTATCAAAACGCGCTTGATCAGGCTGATTTCCACCAGCGTCAATATGAAATTTGTCAGCAAGGAACGGGCGGCGCTTATAAGCAGCCCGGCTTTACCCAATGTTACAACTCTCCCGATGCCAGTTATCTGGTCGAGCCAGTTCAGGGGGTTTGGCTGCTGGCGATAGACGCCAACATTTATCAACCCGATGCAAGCAACCCGGATTCAACAACAATAACAACTTCCGGTTCCGGAAATGCAGGCTACAACAAGGTCGTTACCCATAAAACGCATTTACTGGAGTGGATTACCGACGTTGTTCAACGCGCAGAACAACATCAAAAAACCCTGATTGCTTTTTCGCACTTTCCTACGAGTGATTTCTACGATGGTGCAGCCGGGGATATTGCCCAGCTGCTGGGCGATAAGCAGTTCCAATTGCCCCGTCAACCAACCAGCAGGACCAGCAAAGCCTTGGCGGAGACCGGTTTAAAAATACATGTCGCCGGTCATATGCATATCAATGACACCGGCATCTACCGTGACCAGAATCATGTGCTGTTTAATATCCAGGCACCCTCGCTGGCAGCTTACGTTCCTGCCTATAAAGTCCTTACGTTAAAACCTCATCATCAGATAGAAATCAACACAATTATTCTTGATGAGGTTCCGCGCTTTAATGAATTGTTTGATCACTACCTTGCCGAGTGGAATCACCTGAATGAAAGTGGTGCGCCGGATATCTGGAATCGGCATATTCTTAACGCGCCGAATTATTACGCGTTTACCCAATGGCACCTGCGAGAGTTAGTACGACTGCGCTTTTTACCCCAGGAATGGCCGGAACACATCCGCACCTTGTTACTGACACTTAATGGTGAAGATTTACTGATACTGTCGCAGCTGAATATCGACATAAGCATGACCGATATTAAGCTGGCACAGCAAGGCATGATGGACCAACACCTGCAACACGCGTGGGATGCAGCGAAACGCAAAGCAGAACATCTGGCGCAGCAACATGAATGGACTAGCGAGAGTTTTTCGTTGTGGAACGGGCAAGATGTGGGATTGGATATTTATCGTTTGCGTAATGCCGATCAGTTAGCGTTTAACGATATTCCTCTCCAGCGGTTACAACAATATCACCTGCTCGCCCAGCAGCTGGCTCAACCGGGCGTTGCCACGGAAACAACAGCCAATGGCACAAGCTGGCAATTTTATCGCGAAAAATTCGCACGGCTGTTTACGATTTTGCGGCAGTTCTCTGCAACCAATCCCAGTGACCATTTTTTGCTGGATCTTCAGCACGATGTGATCCGCGATCTGCGTGACAGTAATAAACAGGAGTAGTTGGGGCTTTCAGATCAGGCCGCGCGTTTCATTCGGATTCGTCTGCCGCTCCCTCCTGTCTTTGGCCGCTTCGGTGTGGTCGGGTCGAATTCATCCAGCTTGCGTTCCAGATAATTGACGATCACCGGCGTCAGATCTCCCATCAATTGTTCTACGCCTTGGGTACCAAAGATGCGATTAAATTCAAACAGATAAGGGTGTTCGCCCACCATGGCGACATCAAAGCCTGCGTGGTCAATACCTAAAGTACCCGCAACTTTTTCTACCAGTGCGATGGCTGCCGGCGGAATATAGCCCGGCACAATGGTGCCGCCACGGGCGATGTTGTTATGAAAGCCGTTGTCCGCCTGAACCCGCCAATACCCCCCCACGACCTTCTCACCAATTACCACCAGTCGCAGATCGCGATCAATGGGCAGATATTCCTGCGCGTATAACACGTCGGTCCGGTTGCAGTAGGCATTCCAGTCCGCGCGATTCTCGATCAGAAATACACCTTCACCCATACTGGCTTTGGGAATTTTGGCAACAAAGGGTAAGGGCATCGCATCCCAGATTTCATTGGCTTTGTCCGCCGTATTGCCATGGATCAATGTGAACGGCATATGCTCTGGCACAAGCGTTTCAAAGACGCGAGTCATCTCCACTTTGTTGTGACCAATCAGGTAACTGGGCAGGCTGGGAAAGATGCGCGCCTTGAGTCCAAAGATCAGCGGATTGAGTTGCCAGTACTCCGGAAATAACACCCAGTCGGCAGATTGAATTGCTCCTTTATGACGGAAAAATAACTCAGGTTTTATGTAAGTATGCGCCGGAAATTTTAACGTTCGAAGGGCATCGAAACTGATCAGCTTCATATACGACCGGGAGTGAGGTGGCATAGCCTAAGGGGCAAGGATGGCGCCATTATAGAGAGCCGCATTATGGTGTCCAGTAGGGTTTAAAAAATAGTTATCGCTTCGCTGAAATCCGCATAAGAAAATATTTCTGGTGCAAATGAATGCTTAAGTAAGCGATCCATGTCATGCCAAGGGATTTCGGAACCGCGCGGATGAATCCCTGTCAATTTTTGTTGTCACTCTTGTTGGGTTTTGCGTGGTATTTACGTTATCGGAAAGCGGCCCGCGCTAAGATACAACGGCAATTGTTACTGAAGTTGATAATCCACGGGTTAATGGCTTTATTCCGCAGAAGTCGCTCATGTCACCCGCCGTAAGGAATGTCATGCGTAGTGCCCATAACTTTGCATCACTCACTGAAGATTTTCTATGAAGCCGCAGGCCACCAAAAAGAATACCTCCAGCGTGATTACATCACAGCCTTGTTCCTGGTCGCTCAGGTTACGCCCACCGAAACACAACCGGGAACATGAACCAGGCTTTCATCAACAAGGCAAGGGATTGACGAGCGCGGGCAGCTGGATGATTTATGCCGCTGTTCTGTTACTGTTTGGTATCGGGTTAATCTTTAGTATCAACTATCTTAATGAAGAGGAGTTCAGCACGCGGGTTGGCGAACAGCGACTGGTGCAATTGCCCGACGGTTCAACCGCCATGCTCAACACCGACACGGCCATCAGTGTTCACTATTCGGCGAAGAAACGCCGCATCCGCTTGCGTCAGGGCGAAGCGTTTTTTGATGTGCATAAAGACAATCAGCGGCCATTTGAAGTGGCGGCGGCCGGCAGCGTTGTCCGCGCTCTGGGCACTGAATTTAATCTAGCCATTCGCGATCAGGCCCTTTCGATTGATGTGGCTGATGGCATCGTGGAGCTGAAGTCGAAAAATCCACAGAACCACGACCAATCTATCATCACCGAAATTCGCAAAGGTGAGGCGGTCAAGTATAAGAAGGGCGATGAAGCCACCAAGATCGTGCCCGCTCGACTGGAACGCGTGTCGGCGTGGCAGACCCGCCGAATTTATTTTGATGCCGACACACTTGCCGATGCCGTGGCGGAGTACAACCGTTATATCACCGACAAAATTACGGTGGTTGACAGCGAACTCAAACAGCAGCGCATCACCGGTACCTTCCATGTTGGCGATTTGAATACGTTTATCACCAACCTGCAGGAAACCCTTAATGCGCGGGTTGAGCGCAACGGCAAAGATATCCTGGTGATGAAAGGCCCCGCACTGCCCACCGAAAGCTGAGCCGCCCCCGTCCCTGCATAAAGACGGTTTCAGCTCACCGGGTCCACGGCGTGCCGCGGGCCTGCGGTCACAATACTTGCACCCATCAACAATCTGCGTTAAAACGCACCGCGTTTTTTCGCAGAGAATCCACAGCATGAGCAACTCCTTGAGTCCTGAATATTTACAGCGCTTTGGCGGTATCGCCCGGCTTTATGGTCAGCCGGCGCTGGCCGCACTGGCCCGGGCGCATTTCGCTGTTATCGGTCTTGGCGGTGTCGGTACCTGGACAGCGGAAGCGCTGGCGCGCAGCGGCGTGGGCGAGCTGACTCTCATCGAGCTGGATGATGTCTGTGTCACCAACACCAATCGTCAGTCACACGCCCTTGCATCGCAGATCGGGCGCTCAAAAAATCAGGTGGTCAGCGAACGTCTGCGCGATATCAATCCGGACATTCGTCTGCATGTGGTGGAAGATTTTATCGACCAGGACAACATGACCGCACTTATCGGCAGCCATCATCACGTGGTGATTGATGCAATGGATGCGGCGCATATCAAGGCGCGGCTGGTGGCGTATTGCAGTGCGATGAAGATCCGCCTGATTGTAGTAGGTTCCTCGGGTGGCAAGCGCAATCCCCAGCTGATCCGGGTCGATGATCTGGGCCGCACACAGAGTGATCCGATGCTCGCCAAGATCCGCACGCAACTGTACCGCCACCACCACTTCGCCCGCGACAAGCAACGCAAATTCCGTGTCGATGCGGTCTATTCCACCGAGCAAATGGTGTATCCGAAACCCGATGGCTCGGTATGTATGGACAAGCAGGTGTTACAGGAAGGTGTGAAACTGGATTGTGCAGGCGGCTTCGGCTCCTCGGTAATGGTTACCGGCAGTTTCGGGTTTCTTGCAGCCAACCGGGCGATTGAGCGTTACCTGCAACAGGTTAACGCGCTGTAAATGAGTCTGCAGACTACCTCAATGTAACCCTGCCTCAATTCCCACCAGCTCAGCAGCACGAATGACCATCGCCCGGAAGCCGTTGTTGCGCGAAGGCGTCATGTGTTTCTCCAGTCCAGCGGCGCGCAGCAGGCCGGCGAGATTCAGCTGTGCCAGTTCGCTGTCGGTTTTGTTGTCAATATGAGCCAGCAGCAATGCGGCCAGACCTTTGATAACCCGGCTATCGCTGTCGAACGCAAAACGGTGACGGCCATTGATGTACGCATGGCTCATCCAGGCAGCGGTCTCGCACCCCTTGATTGCATTGACGGGCTGGCGCAATTCGGGCTTGAGAATGATCAACCGGCCCCAGTCGGTAATCAGCCGGTACTTGCTCTGCCAGTTGTCCGCCTGTTGCAGGAGTGTCAGGGAAACGGCCTGCAGGTCATCTGTAATCATACGCAGCCCCGTCCGGCAGGTTGAACAGACGGCGACTGTTGTCACTGGTCTGGCGACTAATCTCGGCGGTGGATTGCTGGCGCAAATCAGCGAGTGCGCGGGCAATATCCGGTAGATATTGGGGGCTGTTGCGCTCCCCCTGCCGGCCACACAG